>JAAYAO010000142.1 GCA_012719335.1 Propionibacterium sp.
CTCCTGTGACGTCTCGCAGCAACCGGCGACCGTGCAGCCGGGATCCACGCACGGCAAGCTCTCATCGACCGCGAGAGTGACCTCGACCAATGAGGTCAACGCAGCAGCCAGATGAGGATCAGCGATCCCATAGCGCGTCTGCCGCCCCGGTCAAGCCCCTAGTAGTGGTGTAACTCGTTTTTGATCCTTCGTTGGTGATCAGGCGGTTAGTTGCATCAGGTCGTCGGTGGTCACCTCCGTCGTGGAGCCGGTGTTTGTGTCGGTGGTGAGGGTGAGCCTGCAGCGGTTGAGGACTTCCAGGCCGAGGTATCGGCGGCCTTCGGCCCATTCGTCGGTCTGCTCGGCCAGGACGGCGCCGATGAGGCGGACGATGGCGTCGCGGTTCGGGAAGATCCCCACGACGTCGGTGCGGCGGCGGATCTCCCGGTTGAGCCGTTCGGTGGGGTTGTTGGACCAGATCTGCCGCCATACGTCGTCGGGGAAGGCGGTGAATGCGAGCAAGTCTTCGCGGGCGTCCCCGAGGTGGTCGGCGACCTCAGGCAGTCGCCCGTCGGTGTACTCGAGGAGCCGGTCGAATTGCGCGTTGACCGCCTCCGCGGTGGGCTGGTCGTAGACGCTGTGCAGCATGGCTTTCACTGCCGGCCACATGCTCTTGGGGCAGGCGGCCATGAGGTTCGCGGCGTAGTGGGTGCGGCAGCGCTGCCAGGCGGCGCCGGGCAGGTTCGCCGCGATCGCCTCGACCAGTCCGGCGTGGGCATCGGAGGTCACCAGTCGCACCCCGCCAAGGCCGCGGGCCACGAGGTCGGCGAAGAAGGTGTTCCACGAGGCCTTGGTCTCGCTGGTGGCCACCTGCATGCCGAGGACTTCGCGGTGGCCGTCGCCGTTGACGCCGGTGGCCAGCAGCACCGAGGCTTTGACGACCTGCTTGTTCTCTCGAACCTTGATCGTCAACGCGTCGGCGGTGACGAACGTGAACGGGCCGGCCTCGTCCAGGCGCCGGTGGCGGAACGCCGCGACCTGCTCGTCTAGGTCGGCGGCCATGCGGGAGACCTGGGATTTCGACAGTGAGTCGATGCCCAGGGTCTTGACCAGCTTGTCCATCCTGCGGGTGGAGACTCCGGCAAGGTAGCAGTCCGCGACGACGGTGATCAGCGCGGATTCGGCTCGCTTGCGGCGCTCGAGTAGCCACTCGGGGAAGTAGCTGCCCGTGCGAAGCTTCGGCACGGCGACGTCGACGGTGCCAACCCGGGTGTCCAGGGGGCGGTGGCGATAGCCATTGCGGTAGTTGGTGCGCTCGGCAGAGCGGGCGTTCCATTCGGCGCCGCAGACGGCGTCGGCGTCCGCCGAAAGCAGGGCGTTGATCATGGTCTGCAGCAGCTCGCGCATCAGATCCGGCGACGCGTCGGAGAGGGCTTGGCTAAGCAGGCCTGCAGGGTCGACAATATGGGGTGCGGTCATCGTGATGACTCCTCGAGGATTCTTTAGACGGTTGACTCGAAGGATCACACGGTGGCCGCTCTACATCCGTGCACAACACGGATTCGTAGAGGGGCTCGGCC
>JAAYAO010000143.1 GCA_012719335.1 Propionibacterium sp.
CACCCGGCCCAGGGCCGAACTGCCGCCACCGAGCAGCACCACACCGGTGTGGCAGGGCAGGTCGCGCACCGCATCGAGGTCGATCTCGTGCTGCTCGTACAGCAGGCCGATCTCCTCGGCCGAGACCTCCAGTTCGGCCATCCCGGTCCAGCCGCTGTCGGCGGTCAGTTCGTGGCGGTACTCGTCGGCCTGCAGACCGACCGAGGAGGCCTTGACCCGCATCGGCAGGTCCTTCGACACCAACACCACCTCGCGCCCCTCGGCACGGCAGTTCAGCGCCACCGCGAGAATCCGCGAGTCGTTGTCACCGAGCCGGAAACCGACCGGCAGCACCTCGGGGTTGGAGTGGTTCAACTCCACATGCAGGGTGCCACCGTGGTCGTTGACCGGGACGGGCCCGTCCAACCGGCCGAATCGAACCCGCAGGTCGTCGAGATGACGCAGCGCGGTGCGGGCGAAATATCCCAGCTCGGGGTGATGGCGTTTGGCTTCGAGTTCGGTGATCACCACGACGGGCACGATCACGTCGTGCTCGTCGAAGCGCCGCAGCGCGTGGGGGTCACTGAGCAGCACGGAGGTGTCGAGGACGTAGGTCCGACGATCACGATCGGGCACGGCTTGTCCTTCTCGATGAAGACCGTGCGGCACCTTCGCCCGGCCTTCACCTGTTTTCAGGTGATCGGCCAGGGTGGGCGGCCCGGTGCAGGCCCGCGGGTCCGGCTCTGGTGAGCTGGGCGACGCATCGTTCGTGCCTCCTGGACGGACAGCTTCCCCTCTGTCCGTGCCTCCAAAGTAGCCCGGCGCACGGGTTTGTCGACGCGACCCGGCCGGTGTCACCCAGTATTCATGTTCCGTTTCCGAGCCGGCCGATCGCCGCCGACGGTTCAGCGCCCGTAGCGCCGTTCGCGCTGCTCGTAGGAGCGCAGCGCACGAATGAAGTCGACCTTGCGGAAATCGGGCCACAGGGCTTCACAGAAGTAGAACTCCGAGTGCGCCGACTGCCACATCAGAAATCCCGAGAGCCGCTGCTCCCCCGAGGTGCGGATGATCAGGTCGGGGTCGGGTTGGCCTCGGGTGTAGAGATGGTCGCCGATCTCGTCGATGTCCAGGTTCGCGGCCACCTCGGCCAGGGTCTCGCCGCGTTCGGCCTTCTCGGCCAACAACTCGCGCACCGCGTCGCGCAGTTCGTGGCGTCCGCCGTAGGCGACCGCGACGTTGACGTGCATACCGTCGACCTCGGCGGTGCGCTCCCCCGCCGCCCGCAGGGTGGCCGACACCTCGGCGGGCAACATCTCGAGGTCACCCACGGTCTGCACCCGCCACCGGCCGGTGGCGGCCAGGTCGGTGACCATCGTGGCGATCACCTCGAGCAGGGGCATCAACTCGTCGTCGGCGCTGCGCGACAGATTGTCGGTGGACAGCACCCACAAGGTGACGAAGGGCACCCCGGCCTCGTCGCTCCAGTCGACGAACTGTTTGAGCTTGTCGGCGCCGGCGCGGTAACCCACCACCAGCGGCTCGCCCGGCGCGTTGGCCCGGGCCCAGCGCCGGTTGCCGTCGGCCAGTACCGCGATGTGCTGTGGCAGCCGATCCCGGTCGAGTTCGGCCAGCAGCCGGTGCTCGTAGGTCGAGTAGAGCAGCCCGGACGGGTGGAGGCGATCCAGCCATTCACGGAACTTCTCGGCTCGCTTCATGCCGATAAGAGTACGGTCATCGCCCACGTCACGTGCCGGGACCTCCGTTCGGGGGTTGCGCGGACCGTCCGGATGCGTACCATTACCTACGGACGCGTAACCTACGTTCCCGTAACTTATCCCAGGAGTCCGATGCCCGACGTGCTGGAGAAACTGCCCGACGAGGTTGTGACCACCGTCAAGCCGAAACTGCGCGGCTGGCTGCATGCCGGCTGGACGTTGCCGGCAGTACTGGCCGGCATCGTGCTGATCATCGTGGCCGACACCCGGGCCGGGACGATCGGTTCGGTGGTCTTCCTGGCCGCCTCCCTGCTGCTGTTCGGCACCTCGGGGATCTACCACCGCGGCACCTGGGGGCCGGCCGCGAACGCCACCCTGCGCCGGATGGATCACGCGAACATCTTCGTGTTCATCGCCGCCACCTACACCCCACTGGCCCTTACCCTGCTGGAGGGCACCTCCCGGGTGGTGTTGCTGTCGGTGATCTGGGCGGCCGCCCTGTCCGGCCTGCTGTTCCGGATCTTCTGGCTGTCGGCACCCCGCTGGCTCTACGTGGTGCTCTACATCACGATGGGCTGGGTCGCGGTCTTCTGGCTACCGACCTTCTGGACCTCCGGCGGGGTGGCCGTGGTGGTGTTGATGATCGTCGGCGGCCTGTTCTACACCCTCGGTGCCTTGGTCTACGGACGCAAACGTCCCGACCCCGCCCCGGCCTGGTTCGGCTACCACGAGATCTTCCACTCCGCCACGATCATCGCCTTCTGCTGCCACTGGGCCGCGATTCTGCTCGCGGTGCGGTGAGCCCCGGGCCGGTCAGTCCAACCGCTCGGCCAGCAGCTCGGCCAGGTGTTTGCCGTCGCGCTCGGCCAGGTCGGCCAACTGGGTGCGGCAGGAGAACCCGTCGGCGAGCACCACGGTGCCGTCATCGGCCTTGCGCACCGCGGGCAACAGTTGCTGTTCGGCGACCGCCACCGAGATGTCGTAGTGGCCCTGTTCCATGCCGAAGTTGCCGGCCAGACCGCAACACCCGCCGACCCGCTCGACCTTCGCCCCGGCGTCGCTGATCAGCGCCATGTCGGTGGTGTACCCCATCACCGCGTGGTGATGGCAGTGCGGTTGGGCGACCACGTCCACCCCGGTCAGATCGGGGGTGCGCCAGTCGTCGTCGGCGATCAGCAACTCGGCCAGGGTGCGGGTTGCCGCGGCCACCCGGCGGGCCTGCGGGGTGTCGAGCAGTTCGACCGCATCGTGGCGCAACGCCGCGGTGCAGGACGGTTCCAGGCCCACGATCGGCACCCCGCGGGAGGCGAACTCGTCCAGCGCCTCGACGGTGCGCGACATCAATCGTTTGGCGCCGTCCACCTGCCCGGTGGAGATCCAGGTCAGGCCACAGCATTCCTGACGTTCGGTGAGCACCGGGGCGTAACCGGCGGCCTGCAGCACCCGCACGGCCGCCCGGGCGACATCGGGGGTGAAGGCGTTGGCGAAGGTGTCGACGAACAACACCACCGGTTTGCCCTCCCCCACCGGGGCGTGCGACTTCCACCACGACCGGAAGGTACGGTCGGCGAAGGTCGGGATCCTGCGCCGCGGGTCGACCCCGGCCAGCCGCAGGAACAGTGAACTGATCACCGGCAGATGCAGTACCGCATTGGCCAACCACGGCACCCTGGACGCGAGCTTCGTCCAGCGGGGCAACCAGCCCAACGAGTAGTGCGAGATCGGACGCAGTTTGCCCCGGTAGGCCTGATGCAGCGCCTCGGATTTGTAGGTGGCCATGTCGATGCCGGTCGGACAGTCGGAGGCACACCCCTTGCAGGACAGGAACAGGTCGAGCACCTCGAGCACCTCGGCGGCCCCGAACGAGCCGATCAGGCCCCCGTTGCTGACCTCCTGCAGAATCCTGGCCCGGCCCCGGGTGGAGTCCTTCTCCTCCCGGGTCGCCTGGTACGACGGGCACATCACGGTGGTGCTGGTGCCGTCGGCGCGGCACTTGCCCACCCCGGTGCAGCGGTGCAGTGCCTGGGCCAGGTCGCCGCCGTCGCGGGTGTACTTGTAGCCGAGTTCCCCGGCGAAGAACCGGCTGTCGGCCACCCGCAGGTCGACGTCGGTGGCCGCCGGGTCGACCAACACCCCGGGGTTCAGCAGGTTGTCGGGGTCGAAGGCGTGCTTGATGCCGGCGAACAGGGCCAGCGCATTCTGCGAGTACATCCTCGGCAGCAGTTCGCTGCGGGCCCGGCCGTCGCCGTGTTCGCCCGACATCGACCCGCCGTAGCGCGCCACCAGGTCGGCCGCGGCCAGCATGAACTCGCGGTAGCGGCCGCGGCCGCCGGGGCGTTCCAGGTCGAAGTCGAGGCGGATGTGCAGGCAGCCGTCCCCGAAGTGGCCGTACGGCAGACCGGTCAGGTTGTGCGCGGTGAGCAGGGCGTCGAAATCGCGCAGGTAGTTGCCGAGTTGTTCCGGCGGCACCGCGGCGTCCTCCCAGCCGGCGTGGGCCGGCAGGTTGCGCGGGCTGCGGCCGGCCAGCCCGGCACCGTCCTGACGGATCTTCCACAGCGCGGACGCCTCGGCCGGGTCTGTGACGATCCGCGAGGTGGGTGCCCCGATCCGGGCGACCACCCGTTCGGCCTCGGCCTGGGCTTCGGCCCGGGTCTCGCCGGGGATCTCGACGAACAGCCAGGCGTCCCCGCCGGGCAGTTCGGGCACCGAGTGGGCGCCACGGCGTTCGATCATCACGTCGATGATCCGCCGGTCGATGCCCTCGGCCGCGGTCGCTCCCAGCGGTTTGAGCAGGTGCGCGACGTCACCGGCGGCGGCGATGTCGTCGAAACCGAGCACGGCCAGCACGGTCTGCGGCGGGTCACCGATCAGCCGGACGGTGGCGGAGGTGACGATGCCGAGGGTGCCCTCGGAGCCGACCAGCATCCGGGCCATGTCGAAGCCCTGCTCCGGCAGCAGGTGCTCCAGGGCGTAGCCGGACACCTGCCGGGTGAACCGCCCGAACTCGGTGCGCACGGTGGCCAGGTTCGCCCCGATCAGCTCGCGGACCGCACCCAGTTCGGTCTCGGCCCCCGACGCCGAGGCGGTGCGGCCGTCCACCCCGGAGGTGGCGGTCAGCCAGTGCCCGGTGCCGGTGAGCACCTCCAGGCCGACGATGTTGTCGCTGGTGCGGCCGAAGGCCAGCGCCCGGTTGCCGCAGGCGTTGTTGCCGATCATGCCGCCGATCGTGCACCGGCTCAGGCTGGACGGGTCGGGCCCGAACCGCAGCCCGTGCGGGGCCGCGGCCTTCATCAGCGCGGCCTGCACCACCCCGGGTTGCACCACCGCGGTGCGCGATTCGGGGTCGACCCGGTCGATGCCGTTCATGTGCCGGGAGAAGTCGAGCACCACCCCCGGGCCCACCGCATTGCCGGCACAGGAGGTGCCCGCGCCGCGAGCGGTGATCGGCACCCCGAGTTCGCGGCAGGTCGCCAGGGTGGCGGCCACTTCCGAGGCGTCGTGGGGCATCACCACCACCCGGGGCAGCACCCGGTACAGCGAGGCGTCGGTGGAGTACAGGGCTCGGGTCATCGTGTCGGCGCGCACGTCTTCGATACCGGCCCCGGTCAGGGCGGCGGACAGGTCACGATGGTCAAGCTCTGCAGACATGGCCGTATCGTCCCACGAACCAGCGGCACAACCCTGGGCGGATCATCGTTCGGTAGGTAGCCTGGAAAAGGTGACTGCACCTCAGATCCGTACCGTGGGCGAACTCCGGGCGTCCGGCCACCTCGCCAAACACCTGCGTCAGGAGATTCGCGACAACCTGTTGGCCGCCCTGGCGGCCGGCACCGATCCCTGGCCGGGCCTGCACGGGTTGGGCGAAACCGTCATCCCCCAGTTGGAGCGCGCCCTGTTGGCCGGCCACGATGTGGTGCTGCTGGGTGAGCGCGGCCAGGGCAAGACCCGCCTGTTGCGCAGTCTGATCGGCCTGTTGGACGAATGGTCGCCGGTGATCGACGGCAGCGAACTGGGTGAGCATCCCTACGAGCCGATCACCCACGAGTCGAAGCGTCGGGCCGCGGAGCTGGGCGACGACCTGCCGGTGCGGTGGCGTCATCGCGAGGAGCGCTACGCCGAGAAGCTGGCCACCCCGGACACCTCGGTGGCCGACCTGATCGGTGATGTCGACCCGATGCGGGTGGCCGAGGGACGCCGCCTGGGTGACCCGGAGACGATTCACTTCGGGCTGATCCCGCGCAGCCATCGCGGCATCGTCGCGATCAACGAGCTGCCCGACCTGGCCGAGCGGATCCAGGTCGCGATGTTGAACGTGATGGAGGAACGTGACATCCAGATCCGCGGCTATGTGCTGCGCCTGCCGCTGGACGTGCTGGTGGTCGCCTCGGCCAACCCGGAGGATTACACCAACCGGGGCCGGATCATCACCCCGTTGAAGGACCGTTTCGGTGCCGAGATCCGCACCCATTACCCGTTGGAACTGGTCGACGAGATGGCGGTGATCGCCCAGGAGGCGGAGTTGGTCGCCGAGGTGCCCGACCATCTGTTGGAGATCCTGGCCCGGTTCACCCGCGGCCTGCGGGCCTCGACCGCGGTGGATCACCGCTCGGGGGTGTCGGCGCGGTTCTCGATCGCCGGTGCCGAGACCGTCGCCGCGTCCGCGTTGCATCGGGCGACCCGTGGCGGTGAGGACGAGGCGGTGGCCCGGGTGGTCGACCTGGCCACCGCGGTGGATGTGCTCGGCGGCAAGGTCGAGTTCGAGTCCGGTGA
>JAAYAO010000144.1 GCA_012719335.1 Propionibacterium sp.
GTGCTCGGCCGCGCGGCCCTGGTGGGCGGGCAGGAAATAGTCCATTCCGAAGATCTCGATGAGCTTGTTGTGCAGCCGGGTATAGGTCCGCGAGCCCGCGTACGCATCATCGGCGATCAACATGGCCGACTGCTGGGCATCGCTCATCGCGTGCACCCCGGAGTCGGTGAGCATGTCAAGGAAGACATCGGCGTTCTGCAACAGGAAGGTGTTGTTGCCGGCCTCGGTGAGCGCGGTCAGTCGCTCCTCGATCGGCGGCAGGGTCAGCTTCTGGACAATCCGCACCTTGTGCATTTCCAGGGGCAGTTGTTCACCGGCGTGGAACTTGACGGCCATGTCATCACTCATTCGTGCCTCGGGCGGGCTTCTCCCGTCCTTCGAGGGCAGTCTAGAGCGCCTTCCGGGAGCGGATCCGGGGGTCCGGGGCGATGCACATCACACCGAAAATCTCGTCCCATGAGGTGAGATCGGGTGGCCAACCGAGCACCTGCCGTGCTTTATTAGGCGAGCCTTACCTATGCAAGGCGAGCCTTACCTAACGAGTTGGCGCCGGCTCGAACAGGTCGGGTGACTGTGGCTGACGACCGTCGGCCGCCACCAAACCGGATCGCCCCGCGCGATCATGACCAGCAAGGACAATCTGGAATGACAACGTCGTTGAAGCGCAGGATCGCCCTGATCAGCGGGCTGGCCGCAGCTCTCGCGCTGACCGCCTGCGCCACCGACCCCGAGACCACCGAGCCCGGAACCACCGGCGACGACACGGTGCAGGTCGAGGACAACCACGGCACCAAGACCGTCCCGGCGAACCCCACCAGCGTGGTCGCCACCGACAACCGCAGCTTCGAAACCCTGGAACAGTGGGAGATCGAGCTCAGCGCCGCCCCGGTGCGGTTGATGTCGGGCGAGCTGGCCTACAAGACCGATGAATCGATCGTCGATCTCGGTACCCACAACGAACCGAACCTGGAGGCGATCGTCGCCGCCGAACCCGACGTGGTGATCAACGGTAACCGGTTCGCGCAGTACTACGGTGACATCGAGAGCCTGGTGCCCGACGCCACGATGATCGAACTCGACCCCCGCGACGGAGAACCCTTCGACGCCGAACTGCGCCGCCAGACCGAGGTGCTCGGCGAGGTCTTCGGCAAGCAGGACGAGGCCGAACAGCTCGTCGCCGACTTCGACGCCTCGATCGAACGCGTCGAGGCCGCCTACAACGGTGACCAGAAGGTGATGGCGGTGATCACCTCCGGTGGTGAGATCAACTACGCCGCCCCCGGCTCGGGCCGCACCCTGGGCCCGGTCTTCGAGATTCTCGGGCTGACCCCCGCCCTCGAGGTGGAGGGCTCCACCGATCACCAGGGCGACGACATCTCGGTCGAGGCGATCGCCCAGTCCAACCCCGACTGGATCCTGGTGATGGACCGCGACGCCGCGGTGAGCGCCAACAACGGTGAGGAATACACCCCCGCCAACGCGTTGCTGGCCAACTCCGAGGCCCTGCAGAACGTGACCGCGGTACAGCAGGAACAGATCGTGTACATGCCCGCCGACACCTACATCAACGAGTCGATCCAGACCTACACCGAGTTCTTCAACTCGCTGGCCGACGCCATGGAGCAAGCCAACTGATCGCTGCGAACGGGGCTCGGCAACGATGCCGGGCTCCGTTCCTCCGGAGGAAACCCAGATGAGCACGCACACCCAACCCGCCGGCACCGAACTGCTGGTCGGCACCGTCAACACCAGGGACGGCGCGACGATGCCGTCGGTATGGCAGAGCCGGACGTCCGAGGTCTCGACCGCGGGCCGTGACCGGTCCCTGCTCGACCGGTGTCCGGGTGGCACCCGGTTCGTGCATGGGCGTCCTCCGCAGGACGCCCCCACCCCCGAGCGCCAGCAGCGGCTGTTCACCTGGCCGCTGGCGGTGGGGGTGCTCGTCACGCTGGCCCTGGTGGTGGCCTCGTTGTTCGTCGGGGCCTACGACATCTGGGGCAACCCCGATGGTGCCGAGATGTTCGCGATCACCCGCATCCCGCGCACCATCGCCCTGGTGCTGGCCGGTGCGGCGATGGCGATGTCCGGCCTGGTGATGCAGCAACTCACCCAGAACCGGTTCGTCGAACCGACCACCACCGGCACCACCGAATGGGCCGGCCTGGGCCTGCTGCTGGTGATGATCGTCGCCCCGCAGGCGTCCCTGCTGACCAAGATGGTCGTGGCCGTGGCCGCTGCTTTCGCCGGCACGATGATCTTCTTCCTGGTGCTTCGCCGGGTCACCCTGCGCTCGTCGATCATCGTGCCGATCGTCGGCATCATGCTCGGCGGGGTGGTCGGCGCGGTCTCCACCTATGTGGCGCTGGCCACCAACATGTTGCAGAGCCTGGGGGTCTGGTTCCTCGGTTCCTTCACCTCGGTGTTGCGCGGCCAGTACGAACCGCTGTGGGTGATCGCGCTGATCGTGGTGGCCATCTTCATCGCCGCCGACCGCTTCACCGTGGTCGGCCTGGGGCAGGACTTCGCCACCAACGTCGGGGTCAACTACAACATGGTGATTCTGCTCGGCACCGGCCTGATCGCCGCCGCCAGCGGCATCGTCACCGTGGTCGTCGGCAGCCTGCCCTTCCTCGGGTTGATCGTGCCCAACATCGTCTCGATGTACCGCGGCGACAACCTGCGCTCGAACCTGCCCTGGGTGGGCCTGCTCGGTATCGCCATGGTCACCCTGTGCGACATCATCGGCCGGGTCATCATCGCCCCCTTCGAGGTGCCGGTGGCCCTGATCTTGGCCGTGGTCGGTGCGGTCGTCTTCATCGCCCTGCTGCTGAGGCAGCGTCGTGGCTGAACTCACCGCCCTGTCCCGCAGTACCGAGCCGTTGCCGCACCGGCACCGGCACGCCGGCGCCTTCCCGACCCCCGCCGCGGCCCGCCGCTACTGGATCATCCTGATCTCGCTGGCGATCGCCGCCCCGCTGCTGCTGTTCGCGAACCTGGCCTGGGCGAACCCGATGCCGATCGGCAGCCGCGGTTTCTGGCTGATCGCCGAACTGCGGGCCACCTCGATGGTGATCGTGGTGGTGGTCGCCTTCTGCCAGGGCATCGCCACCGTCGCCTTCCACACGATCACCAACAACCGCATCATCACCCCCTCGATCATGGGCTTCGAGGCGCTCTACGTCGCCGTCCAGACCACCGCCGTCTACCTGCTCGGCGTCGCCGGGGTGATGGCCGTCCAGGGCGTGCCCCA
>JAAYAO010000145.1 GCA_012719335.1 Propionibacterium sp.
AGATGTTCACCCCACCGGAGATGATCGTGAACGAGCGGCGGTCGGTGAGGTACAGGTAGCCGTCCTCGTCCACGTACCCCATGTCGCCCAGGGTCGACCAGGTCGGGTGGTCGGGGTGATGCGCGGCGCGGGTCTTCGCTTCGTCGCGATGGTAGGAGAACACCTGGCCCTCGCGTTCGAAGTACAGGGTGCCCGCCTGCCCGGCCGGCACCTCGTTGCCCTCCTCGTCACAGATGTGGATGATGCCGGTCAGGGCCCGGCCGACCGAACCGGGCCGCTCCAGCGATTCCCGGGCGGTGATGTAGGTGAGGCCGTTGCTCTCGGTGCCGGCGTAGTACTCGTCCACGATCGGGCCGAGCCATTCGACCATGTCGCGCTTCACCTGCGGCGGGCAGGGCGCGGCCGAGGTGGTCATCCGTTGCAGGCTGGACAGGTCGTACTTCGTCCGCACCTCGGCGGGCAGATCCAGCAGCCGGATCATCATGGTCGGCACCACCTGGGTGTGGGTGACCCGCTCGCGTTCGATCAACTGCAGGAACTGTTCGGCGTCGAATTTCTGCATCACCACGGTGGTGCCGCCGATCTCGTGCAGGGCGGTCGACCATTGCAGCCCGGCCGCGTGGTAGAGCGGGGCGGGCATCAGGTAGATCGAGTTCTCGTCCATGCCCAGCGGACGGCGGCAGAAGCCGGCCGCGGTGCGCACCCCGTCGGCGCCGACGGCCAGGCCGGTCAGCGGACGGCGGATGCCCTTCGGTTGCCCGGTGGTGCCCGAGGAGTACTGCATCACATCGCCGCGCGGTTCGCCCTCGATCGGTTCGGCCGGGGACGCGGTCAGGGCGGCCTCGAAGGGTTCGAAACCGGCCATCGGCTGATCGGCCACCACCAGCTTCACGGTGACCTCGGGCACCTCGGCGACCGCGGCCGCGGCGACCTCCAGGTAGGGCGGTGAGGTGACCAGTGCCTTCGACTCGGAGTCGGCGAGGATGTGGGCCACCTCATCCTTCTTCGAGTAGCGGTTGATGCTGGTCAGGTACAGGCCCGACCGCAAGGCCGCCCAGTAGACGTCGTAGTAGATCGGGGTGTTCTCCAGCAGCACCGCGAAGGTGTCACCGGGGCGCAACCCGCGGCTGTGCAGCAGTTGGGCCAGTCGCATCGAGCGTTCGTCGAGTTCGGCGTAGCTGATCCGGCGGCCGTCTTCCATCACCACCGCGTCCTTGTCGGGGGTGAGGCGGGCGAAGTCTCCGGGGAACATGGGCGATCAGATCCCTTCGATCGAGGTGAACAGGTGACGGGCCGCGTCGCGGCGGGTCGGCAGGTGCTCACTGGGCCAGTGCCGCTCGGGGTCGTGGGCGTCGCGCAGCAGGGCCCGGGCGATGGTGGCCTGGTGCACCTCGGTGGGTCCGTCGGCCACCCCGAGGGCCACCGAGGAGATCAGCATCCGCACCAGCGGCATCTCGTTGGACACCCCCAGGGCGCCGTGCAGGTGCATGGTGCGCAGCACCGCGCGCTGATAGACGCCGGGGGTGGCGACCTTGACGCCGGCGATCTCGGTACGCGCCCCGGCCGCGCCGTGCCGGTCCATCGTCCAGGCGGCGTGCAGCACCTGCAGTCGGAACTGGGTGAGCTCCACCCAGGCCTCGGCGATTTTCTGGCGGGTGATCGGGTTGTCGGCCAGTGACCGGCCCCGGGTGGTGCGGTTGGCGGCCCGCTCGACCATCATGTCCAGGCAGCGACCGAGGGCTCCGACGGTGCGCATCGCATGGTGCAGCCGGCCGCCGGCCAGGCGTTCCTGGGCGATGGTGAACCCGGCCCCGGCCTCCCCCATCAGGGCGTCGGCGGGCAGCCGCACATCGGTGAAGCGGACGTAGGGGTGGTTGCCCTCACCGTGGGCCTCGATGCCCATGCCACTGCGCCGGACGATCTCGATGCCGAGGGTGTCGCCGGGCACCAGGAACATCGACGCGCCCCGGTGCACCGGCACGTCCGGGTCGGTGATCGCCATCAGGATGAAGAAGGCGGCGTGTGAGGCACTGGAGATGAACCACTTCTCGCCGTTGATCACCCACTCGTCGCCGTCCGGCACCGCGGTGGTGGTGAACAGGCTCGGGTCGGCCCCGCCCTGGGGTTCGGTCATCGCGAAGGCGGAACTGATCCGGCCGTCCAGCAGCGGGGTGAGGAACCGGTCCTGCTGTTCGGGGGTGCCGAAACCGGCCAGGATCTCGATATTGCCCGAGTCGGGCGCCTGGCAGCCGAACACGCTCGGCGCGAACAGGGAGCGGCCCAGGATCTCGTTCAGCAGGGCAAGCCGCACCTGACCGTAGCCCTGCCCACCCAGCTCCGGTGACAGGTGGGTGGCCCACAGGCCGCGGTCCTTGACCTGCTGTTGCAGGGGCCGGAGGTAGCCCTCGTGCACCGGATGGGTCTTGTCGTAGATGACGTTCTCATCGGCGAAGGTCGCGTCCAGGGGGGCGACGTGTTCGCGGACGAAGTCGTCGGCCCAGGCCAGGTCGGCGGCGATGTTCTCGGGTACCGAGAAGTCGATCATGGGTCCTCCGGGTCGGCTGTGGCGGATTCACCGGGAGCCGTGTACCGCAACCCGAGTAAACCCAATCTCAACCGGCTTGGCCATCACCCTTCTTGCTCCGCGGGCGGCGGTAGACGGTGAAGACGTAATCGGGGCAGACCATCTGGCAGGCGGTGCAGCCGGTGCAGCCGTCGTGCAGGATCGGGTAGCGGTAGCCCGAGGCGTTGCGGTCCGACGACATCTCCAGCACATTCGGCGGGCACACCGGGATGCACAGCTCGCAGCCCTTGCAGGAGTCGACGTCGATCACCACGCCGCCGCGGGCGGTGCTCGGGACGGGGGTCTGTTCGGTGGTCATGCTTGTCCTCCGGTCATCGTGGTGAGCAGGGCCTCGATCGAGGGCAGCCGGCGGGCCACGACCTCGTCGCCGCTGGCGTCGTCGGGAATGATGCCGCGCTGCACCAGCACGTTCAGGCCCTGTTCGCCGGTTTCTCGGATGTGTTTGACCGCCGCGCCGGCGGCGATGGTCGGGTCCTGGGTTTGCAGGGCCTCGAACTCCTCGGCGAGCAGCCGCTGCTGGCCGGCGAGGTCTTCGTCGACCGCCACCGAGGACACCGCCACGACCAGCCCGACGAAAGTGCGCAGCATGGCCCGCAGGTGCGGGCCGGCGACCGGCCGGTTGATCAGCCGGCGGAACTCGCGGGCGTGCAGTTCGTAGTCGCGGGTGGTGGTGGCGGCCAGCGCCCGGTCGACCGCGGCGGCCAACAGGTCGCGGTACTCCCCCTCGACATCGGGGGCGGCCAGTTGCGCGGTCAGGCCGCTGAGCAGGGCGTAGAGGGTGACCCCTTCCCGCACCCGGGCGGCGTCGATGTCACCGAGGAAGGCGCCGCGGTGGAAGGGCATCCGGACGGTGCCGTCGCGTTCCAGCAACACCAGGGCCTCGCGCACCGGGGCGCGGCTGACCCCCAGCTCGGCGGCGACCGCATCCAGGTCGATCCGGTCGCCGGGCTTGAGCCGACCGGCGGTGAACTCGCCCAACAGGTGGTCGGCCACCGCCTCACTGGATTTGACCCGGCGCAGCGCGGGCATCAGTCCGCCCCGCCCGGGCGCTTCAGCACACCCATCGGGTAGGTCTGTTCCATCGACTGCTGCTGGTAGTTCGGGCCCTCCCCGGCCGGCACGAACCAGCCGGTGGGGCACATGGTGAGGATCTCGACCAAGCTGAGCCCGTTGCCGTCCAACTGGCTCTGCAGGGCTTCCTTGATCATCTTCTTGGTGCGGGTCACCCCACCGGGGTCGCCGACGTGACCCCGGGCGACGTAGCCCGAACCGTCCAGCGAGGCGACCAGGTCGGACACCGGGATCGGGTAGCCGTGTTTGGCGGGGTCCCGGCCGTCCAGGCTGGTCTTGGTGCGCTGACCGACGACGGTGGTCGCGGTGGCCTGCCCGCCGGTGTCACCGAAGACCCCGTTGTTGAGCAGGATGCAGGTGATGTTCTCGGCCCGGGCGGCACTGTGCAGTACCTCCTGGAGGCCCTCGTTGACCATGTCACCGTCGCCCTGCAGGGTGAACACCACCGAGTCGGGACGGACCCGCTTGATGCCGGTGGCGCACGACGGGGCGCGGCCGTGCAGGCACTGCAGCACGTCGATGTCCATGATCCGCACGAAGGATCCGTAACAGCCGTGGCCGACGACGCCGATCGAGCGGTCGACGATGCCGAGATCCTGCAGCGATTCCATCAGCAGGCGCAGGGCCACGGGTTCACCGCAACCGGGGCACAGCGAGTGGGCGCCCAGGATCAGGCTGGGGTTCGGGTCGGCGACCTTCACCGTGCCGTCGGGGGGCGTGGTGCTGTCGACGATGGGCAACTGCTTGCTGGGGGCACTCATTGGTTCGCTCCTGCGGTTGCGGCCTGGTTGTCGAGGTGTTCGAGGATCAGTTGGCGCACCACCGGGGCGTCCATGATGTCGCCGAAGTTCATTCCGGTGTGGTCGACGCTGACCCGTCCGATGAAGGTGACCCGGCGGCGCGGCACCCACTGGTACACGTCCTCCAGGCACTGGCCGGCGTTGGCCTCGAACACCAACACCCGCTTGCCCTCGGCGACCCGCTCCAGGGCCGGGCCGGGGAAGGGCCACAGCGTGATCGGCCGGAAGATGCCGACCTTGTGGCCGGCCTTGCGCAGTTCGGAGACCGCCTTCTCGGCAAACAGGGCCCCGGTACCCCAGGCCACCACGATGGTGTCGGCATCGTCGCACCACAGTTCCTCGTGGCGCTGTTCGATGCCGTCGATGGTGTTGAACTTCTCCGCGATGTAGCGCCAGTGGGCGTCCATCTCGGGGCCGGGGTCGGTGACCTTGCCCATCGCCCAGGTCCACACCTGACGCGACTTGCCGGTGCCCGACATCGAGCCGTCGAGGGCCCAGTCCTTCTGCGGCAGGTCACCGAAGTCAAGCTTCTTGATGTTGATGCCGACCGTGGTGCGGGCCATCAGCGGGTCGCCGTAGACGATCGCGGGCGCCCGGTACTTGTCGGCCAGATGGAAGGCGAGCTGGGTGTGTTCGACCGCCTCGTGCACGCTCTTCGGGGCCAGGGTGATGGTGCGGTAGTCGTTCCAGCCGCCACCCTTGGTGCACTGGAAGTAGTCGGACGCGCCGCGGGCCAGGTTGAACACCACGAAGGGGGTTTCGTTCAGCGCCGCCTCGGCGATCGCCTCCTGCATCAGCGCGATGCCCTGACCGCAGGAGCCGGTACCGGCCCGGGCCCCGGCGGCCCCGGCGCCGAGGGTCATGTTGACACCCTCGATCTCGGACTCGGCGTTGATGCACACCCCGCCGGCCTCGGGCATCATCGCCGACAGCGATTCCAGCAGCCCGGTGAACGGGGACATCGGGTAGCCGGCGAAGAAGGTCATCCCCGCGGCGATGGCCGATTTGGCGATCGCGGCGGTGCCTTCGAGCAGTTCGAGTTCTTCGCTCATGCCGGTGCTCCTGCGAGGTCGTGGCCGGCCACGGCGTCACGTCCGACCGCCATGGCTTCGATGTTCTTGGGGATGGCCTGCTGTCGGTACGGCGGAATCAGATCGCGCATCGCGTCGACCAGGGTCTCGTGGTCGACCAGGCCGTAGAGGGAGTTGAAGGCGGCCGCCAGGATCAGGCCGCTGGTCTGCGGGGAACCCAACTTCTTGGCCAGGTCGGCGGCCGGCACCTCGATCACCCGGGCGCCGGTGGGGATCACCGACTGGTCGACGATCGAACTGTTCACCATGCACACCCCGCCGGGCAGCAGACGCTCGACGGCGCGCTCGCTGAACTTGTGGTGGGAGAGCACGATCGCATCGGTCTCCTCCAGGATCGGTAGCGCGTTCACCGGCTTGTCGTCGATCACGAAGCTGGTGGACGACGGGCCGCCGCGCATCTCACCGCCGTAGTCGGCCGCGAGCATTGCATGTCGGCCCGCCTTCGTGGCGGCCAGGGCCAGGGTTTTCGAGAGCAATTGGATGCCCTGTCCCCCAATGCCCGAGACCGTCACCGCCAGTGGCAACGCGTTTCTGGTTGAGTCAGCCATGAGCCCCTCCCATCTCGTTTGAATACAATATACATTGCGTTGCGGTGGAGGCCAGTCCTGCGCCCCGAACACCGGAACGGACCCGAAACCCAAGGAGCAGATCGTGTTGGCAGCCCGACTACATTCCTTCGGCGATTTACGGATGGCAGAGGTGCCCTCCCCCGCGCTCGGCGACGACGAGGTGCGGATCGGCGTGGCCGCGGTGCAATCGAGTGTCACCGAGGCCCTGCTGGCGATGGGTGAGCCGATCACCCTGCACGACCACCTGGCCGCGCGGCTGGCCGACGGGCCGGTGCTCTTCGGCGGGCACGAGTTCGCCGGTGTGGTGCTGGAGGTCGGCTCCCGGGTGAGTCGATGGCGCCCCGGCGACCGGGTGACCGCGATCGAAACCGTGCCGGGGCCGTCGGGGCCGGAGTATCTGGGTTTCACCCGTGAGGGTGCCTTCGCCGAGGAGGTGGTGGTGCCGGCGGCCAATGTGGTGGCCATTCCCGAGGGGGTGAGCGCCTCGGCCGCGGCCGGGGTACAGCCCCTGGCGGGCGCTTTGCACGGCCACGCGGCGCTGGCGATGCAACCGGGTGAGGCACTGGTGGTGGTCGGGTGCGGGGTGATGGGACTGTTGGAGATTCAGGTCGCCCGGCACGGCAATGCCGGGCTGATCATCGCGATCGGACGCAGCGAGCAGAAGCGCGAGATGGCCGCCCGGCTCGGCGCCGATGTGGTGCTGGACGCCCGCTCCGACGACGTCCCGGCCGCGGTGGCCGAACTGACCGGCGGGCTGGGTGCCGATGCGGTGGTGGAGGCCGCCGGTGGCCCGACCGGGGCCGGGCTGGGTGGGGATTCGACCCTGGAGTTGGCGTTGCGCTGTGTACGGCGCGGCGGCCGGCTGCTGTTGGAGGCGGTCTACGACACCGATGCGCGTTTCCCCCTCGGGTTGGCCCGGGAGCGGGTGGTGAACGTCCTGCACCCCAACACCGGTTCGGGTGGCTACTCCGCCTCGTCCTCGGTGTTCGATCATGCCCTGCGGCTGATCGCCCGCGGCGATGTGGACACCGAAGCCCTGATCACCCACCGACTGACCGGGCTGCAGTCCATTCCCGAGGCCGTGGAGATGTCGGCGGGCAAACAACAACACAATGCGATCAACCCGCCCCAGGTGTTCACCGACCTGGCCTGGGGCCGCAACAGCGAGGAGCGCGCATGACCGTTCGTCCCGAATCCGGACGCCCCCGCCCCGCCGGGCCCGCCTCGGGCACCGCCGGCATGTTGATCGGGTCGGTGATCGACGCCGCCGTCCGCTCCCGACCGACCCACGTCGCCGGCACCCTCGGCGAGGAGTCGATCACCTTCGCCGAGTTGGACGCCCGGGCCGAGGCCCTGGCCGACAACCTGGTGGCGCTCGGGTTGCCCGCGGCCGGGGACGAGGAAGTGCCGCTGGGAATGGTCGCCTGGGTGTGCCAAGCCCATCTGGACAGCCTCGCGGCCCTGTTGGCCTGCGGCCGGCTCGGGGTGGTCTTCGCCCCGGTCAACCCGAACTACACCCCCACCGAATTGGCCGCGGTGCTGGACGTACTGCGGCCCGATCTGGTGGTGCACGATGCGGCGATTCCGGTGGGCCCCGACTGGCCGGCGGTGACCCGCGAGGACATCGCGGCCCGCCACGCCCCGGCCCGGGGGGACGACCTGCCCGAACCGTTGCCGACCGACCCGCACATCGCCTACCTGACCTCGGGCAGCACCGGCACCCCGAAAGCGGTGTTGGTGTCACACCTGGCCAGTTGGTTGCGCTCATCCCCCGGGGGCGGCACCTTCTCGACCGGGGTGCGCGGGGCCGGCGGCATCATGTGCACCTTTCCGCTGTATCACTACGGGGGCTGGCACTACACGATCGAGGCGTGGCTCTCCCACACCGCGATCCACCTGGTCGCGAAGGCCGACGCGAGGTTGATCCTGGAGTCGATCACCAAGCACCGCGCCACCGCGTTGTACAGCATTCCGGCGGTCTGGGAGCGGATCCTGGCCCATCCGGGCGACTGGGACCTGTCCTGCCTGCAACACGCCGACACCGGCACCTCACCGGTCGGTGGCGGGTTGATCGAGTCGATCCGGGAGCGTTGCCCGAACGCATCCACCTCGGTGCTGTACGGCTCGACCGAGGCCGGCCGGATGGCCGGCTTGCAGCACTGGGAACTCGGCGACCATCCCGGATCGGTCGGCCGGGCCGCCTTTCCGGGGGTGGTGTGGTGCGACCCGGACACCGGCGAGGTGTGTTTCCGCGGGCCGACGGTGATGAACGGGTACCTGCGCAACCCCGAGGCCACCGCCGCGGCGATGCGCGACGGCGCCTACCTGTCGGGTGACCGGGGGGTGATGGACGAGGACGGTTACCTGACCCTGGTGGGCCGCACCAAGGAGTTGGTGCGCACCGGTGGTGAGTTCGTCGCCCCCGCCGAAGTGGAGGCGGTGCTCCGGGAACATCCCCGGGTGGCGCTGGCCGGCATCGTCGGGCTGCCCGATCCGACCTGGCACGAGATCGTCTGCGCGGTGATCGTGCCGAACGACCCGGCCGATCCGCCGACCCTGGCCGAGTTGCGGGAACATCTGACCGGCAAGTTGGCGTCCTTCAAGCACCCCCGGCGGCTCGAGATCGTGGACAAACTGCCGCTCACCCCGGCCACCGGACAGATTCAGCGCTCGAAACTGCGGGCCCGGTTCAGCGAGGCCGTGGCCCCACCCGCCTGATCACTGCCGGGCCGGGCGCGGATCAGCGGTCGGCCCCGGGGCGTGAGCCCCGTCGAAGCCCCGCGCGCCCAGGCACACACCAGCCGGCGAGGGCCGACATTCCGGGCAGCCGGCCCGGGGAGACCGGCCGGGGCGGTTTGGCTGGGGGCGGCTCACCTGCGGAGCACCACCTGCCGGTAGCCGGGGAACACCGGGTCGAATCGGGTCACGGATCGACCCCGGTGCCGCCACATTCCGAGCGAGGTGTGCCCCGTGCGAGGTCCGGCACCGCGAGGGCGCCGGGAGCGGTGGCCCGCAGCGGCTTCTCCGAACTGATGGGCATGCTCCAGCCAACTCGGCACCCCGACCACCCGGTG
The DNA here is from genome assembly GCA_012719335.1 of Propionibacterium sp. Taxonomy (GTDB): domain Bacteria; phylum Actinomycetota; class Actinomycetes; order Propionibacteriales; family Propionibacteriaceae; genus JAAYAO01. The sequence goes on from JAAYAO010000145.1 coordinate 9,190, forward strand.
TTGTTCGCGGGCCCGACGCGGTGCGGAATCCGGCACGGTTCGCGCGGACCACTGTCGCTCCGGACGGGTCTTGGCCCGGGCCGTGCCCCGCCTCCCGCGGCTCGGCCTGCGGAAGCGGGTGTGGATTCTCGGGCGTTGCTCCGGGTCGACCCGACAGGGCGGAATCACCCGCGGTACTCCCCCGGCGCCGAGTTCGACCCGCCAGCGGTCGGCGTCCGAGTCGTACCCCGGTTCGACGATGCCGTGATGGTGGGCGCACACCAGCACCAGGTTCGTCAGCGAGGTTGCCCCACCGGCCCACCACGGGGTGATGTGGTGGGCGTGGCAGGCGTCGGGTGGCTTGTCGCAGCCGGGGAAGACGCACCCCTGGTAGCGGATCTCCAGGGCCCGGCGGATCTCCCGGGTCACCAGCCGCTCGGCGCGTCCGACGTCCAGCACCTCGGACTCCCCACCCAGCACCGCGGGCAACACCTCGGCATCGCACAACCAGGTGCGCAGCACCGAGGCCGGCACCCCCTGGTTCGTCCCGATCAACCGACCGGGCACCGGGTAGCCGGCTTCGGCCGCCATCGCCTGCAGACTCTCGTGACCGATGGTGACCACCACGCGTGGCCGGTCGCCGCCGTGATGGGGCGCGGCCGAGCGGGCCTGATGGGCCCGCACCATCGCGATCAGCCCGTCGGCGCGGCGCATCGTCGGGGTCACGTACTCGGCCTCGGGGTCGAGGGCGTCCAGCCCACGCTGTACGGCCGCGGTGTGGGCATCGATCACCTTGATGAAGGCCTCGCCCTCGGTCACCGGCAGGCTGCCGCGAAACAGCACCGACCCGTCCCCGGTACGGGTGAAGGTCAACCGCCGGTTGCGTTGGGCCCGGCGATGTTCGCGCTCCAACCGGGCCGCTTCGCGCTGCTCGGCGGTGACCGGGTCGAGAACTTCGATCAGGTACCCGGTGAGGTTGCGCAGGTCGGTGGAGTTGTGGTGCTCGGCCAGCTCCACCATGGTTTCCTGCGCACGCCACATCTGATCGGCGTCGAAATCGTCGGGCAGTTCTTCCAGGACGCTGGTGATCGCGTCCGCCTGCGCGGGCGAGATGGCACCCGACTCGGCCGCCGCCGCGATCAACCCGAACCGTGCCAGTCGGCGACCGACCTGAATCAACCGGTTGCCCTCGCGCCGGGTCAGCCGGTGCGACTCGGCCAACCACGAAGCCGTCGAGGTGCCGTGCTCGTGCCAGACCGCTTCGTCCCGGTCCAATGCCGCGGCATAACGGCTCTGCCAGGCTTCCAGCCGGCCCGACACCTGCAGGGCGGCGGCCAGTACGTCCATCCGTTCCCGCTCCGACGGCAGCCGCAAGCGCCGCTCGTCGGTGAGCACATCCAGCGCGGCATCGATGGTCGCCAACAACCGGCGATCATCGAAGTCTTCGAACTGGTGTTCCATATCTGAAGGCTACCCGTCGGCTCCGACAGTTTTGCCCGAGCAAGCGCCCCGGGGCGAAAACTCCCTCGGATTCTTTCGCGGCCCATCCCGAAGCGACCCTCTCGTCGCCCGGCCACGGGTTCAGAAGTACTGTCCGGTGCTGAACAGGTCGTCGGTCTTGGCGGCGACGATCTCGCGGAACCTGTCCATCAGCGGGTGCTGGCGGGTGCTGCCCAGGGCGGTGCTCACCTCGTGGCAGATCATCTGCAGGAAGGGCAGGTAGGCCAGCCCGAGCAGCCGCTCGTCCGGCTTCTCGGGCAGCACCAACGCATTCGGGTCATCGGCGAAGGCGGGGTTCGCGGTCAGGATGAAGGCCCGATCGGTGACCGCCCGAACCCCCCGGTACACCAGCGCGACCCGCTCCGAGCTCGCGTCGTTCGGGTCGAGGAAGAACACCGTGTAGGTCGGGTCGAGTTGCAGGTTGGGCCCGTGGATGAATTCCTCGACCTCGTAGCTGAAGCTCGGGACGTGCACGGTTTCGGCGATCTTCATCGCCATTTCCAGCCCGGCCGGCTCGGTCGGCCCGCTGACACAGACATAGGTCGTCGCCATCGAGGTGAGCGTCGGGTAGTGCGCCTCGATGAACTCCGCGCTGCGTCCGATCAGGGGCTCGTAGGCTTCGATCGCCGCCTGCAGCGCCGGCAGCACCGAGTCGTCGCCGGTGATCTCGACCGCGGCCAGAATCAGAAACACGGTCAGCCCGGCCAACCCCCGGGTGACGTACGGCACCCGCTCCACCCCGACGCCGTAGTCGATCACGTGATCGGACACCTTCGCGATGTCGGCCGCCGGGTCGGAGGTGACGCCCACGGCCGTCCCGCCGAGTTCGCGCACCTTCTGCAGCGCTTCGATCGCGTTGGTGCTCAACCCGCTCTGGGAGACGACGAGCACCAGATCGTCCGGTTCGACCCCACCGTGGTAGTACGTGAAGCTGTGCGGGCTGACCACGCTGATCTCGGCGTCCAGCAGTTCGCGCAGCATCGGCACCGCCGCCAGACAGGCGTGGTAGCTGGAACCGGAAGCCACGAACCGCAGCCGACGCGGGGAGTGTGCCCGATACACCTCGACCAGATCGCGGGTGAGCTCCGCACGGTCGTCCACCATCCGCCGCAACAGCGCCGGGGTGTCGTGGATGTAGTCGAGCATTGTCGGCTGTGTCATCGAGGGCCCTCCAGATCTCGGGATTCCTCGACGCTATCAAGCCGTCCGGACGCTCAGCCGTCCCAACCCATTTGCATCACCGCTACCCCCTCGGGCAGCGGACGGGCGACCGTCCACAGGGCGTTGAAGTGGTGCTTCTTGATGCGCCACCGACCGTCCTCCTTGACGTAGACGTCGTCGTAGTTGCCGGTGGTGACCCGTTCGGTGCGGTCGTGCAGGTTGACCTGCCGGAAGCGCAGCGTCCACGCCCCGGTCGCCTCGGTGTCGGAGACGAAATCGATGCTCGGGTGCATTGCGTGGTGCATGTCGAGGATGAAGAATCCGTCCTCGCCCTTGGCCAGCGCGATCCGTTCGAAGATCGCCACCAGGTCGTCCACGGTGTCGAACTTGCCCAGCGGGCCGTAGTCGAGGTCGGCTCCTGCGGCGACGAAGCAGTCCCGAAAGGCCTGCGGATCCTTCGCGTCACAGGCCCGCAGGTAGCGGTGTTTGAGCTGTTTGATCTCCTCGCGCGCCTCCAGTTCGGCGATGCGCTGTTCCAGGTCGGTCATGTGTTCTCCTCGGTGGGGGCGGTCAGGATGCGAAGCCCAGGGGCAGCACGTCGGTGCCGTCGGGCAGTGGTTGGCTGATCATCCACAGGATCGAGAATTCCTGCTGTTGCACCCGCCACCGGCCGTCCACCTTGACGTAGACATCGCGGTAGCTGCCGGCGTTGATCATCTCGACCCGGTCGCGGGTGTTCACCTCGCGGAACCGCAGCGTCCACTCACCCACCGCCTCGGTGTCGGAGCGCAGCTCGATGGTCGGATGCATCGCATGGTGCATGTCGAAGATGAAGTAGTTGCCCTCGTCGTTGCGGCCCAGGAAGTAGGCGTTGAACACGGCCAGCAGTTCGTCGACCGACGAGAAGGTGCCCATCGGGCCGTAACCGAAACTGCCGCCCTCGGTGACGAAACACTCCCGGAACTCGTCGAAGTTCTTGCCGTCGACGGCCCGCAGGTAGCGGTACTTGAGTTCCTCGATCTGCCGGATCGCTTCCAGCCGGGCGATGCGCTGTTCCACGGTGGGGTTCTGCTGGGTCACGGTTCGCTCCTGACTCATTGGGTGATCGACCAGCCGCCGTCGACCACCAGCACCTGCCCGTTGAGATAGGACGCCAGCGGCGACAGGCTGAACAACACGGCCCAGGCGATCTCGTCGGGTTCGGCCACCCGGCCGAGCGGGATCCGGTCGAGGATGTCCTGACCCAGGTCGCTGGCGGTGAATCCGGCCAGCCGCGGGGTGCCGACCATGCCGGGCGCGACCGCGTTGTACCGGGCCTCGGCGGTGCGATAGGCGGCCAGATGCCGGACGTAGCCGGTGATGCCGGCCTTGGCCGCCGAGTACCAGTTCGAGCCGGTGCCGACCATCGTGCCGGCCACCGACGCCGTCGCACACATGGCCGCGCCGACCGCGCCGGGTTCGCTGCTGGCGCCGGGTTCGCCGGCCAGCCAGGCGTCGGTCGCGGTGCGCACCGAACCGAGGACGAGCCGGACCCCCTCGTCGAAGGACATGTCCAGATAGGACGGCGGGCCGGCGTTGTTCACCAGGTAGCGCACCCTCCCCTCGGCGTGGGCGGCCTGCATGGCCTGCTCGATCGCCGGATAGTCCCCCACGTCCACACCCCGGGCCAGGGCCCGGCCACCGGCGTCGTTGATCTCGGCGGCCACCGATTCGGCCCCCTCGAGGTTGAGGTCCCAGGCCTCGACGGCCAGGCCGAGCTCGGCCGCCCGCACTGCGGCGCACCGTCCGATACCGCTGGCCGCGCCGGTGATCACGATCCGGTCGCCGGGAGTGAATCCCAGGTCTGCCATCTGCTTCCCCTCACGTGTTTCGCTGTGAGCCGACCCCGCCACGGACGGGTGGCCTTCCGGGAGCCTAACCGGCTCACCGCCGGCTCGCAGGACGATTCCCGCTTACCCACTGCTGGGCTGAGAAATCGGTTCCCATTCAGCGGGCTCACGGCCCCCGCAGCCCTTGCGGGTTTGGCAGCATCGACGACTCGAACGGAAGGACTCAGATGCGCAAGAAACTCTTCGCTTCGCTGGCCGTGGCCGGCCTGGTACTGCTGTCGGCCTGTGGGGCTCGCACCGACGGCGACACCGAGGGCGGCACGGGTGGCAACGGCGGCACCGATGGCGGCTCGTCCGCAGCCGAGGAACAAGCCCGCTACTTCGGCAACACCGACGGCGAACCGAGCGGCACACCCAAGGACACCCTGAACTTCGGCGCCTTCCAGGTGCCGACCGCACTCGATCCGGTGCGGGCCCTGGGTACCGGCACGTCGGGCGGCATCGAGTTGCACGCCATCTACGACACCCTGCTCACCTACAACCCCGAAACTCTGGAGTACTCGCCGCGACTGGCCGAGGACTTCAGCTTCAACGAGGACGGCACCGAGCTCACCCTGAACCTGCGCGAGGGCGTCAATTTCACCGACGGCACCCCGTTGAACGCCGAAGCGGTGATCTTCAGCCTGCAACGTCACGTGGACACCCCGTCCCGATTCGGTGCCGGTGTCGGCCAGGCCACCTCGATGGAAGCCCCCGACGAGCACACCGTGGTGTTGACCTTCGACCGGCCGAACTTCAGCTTCCTGGGTGACCTGACCAACCTGCCCGGCACGGTCGTTTCTCCGACCGCGGTCGAGGAGCAGGGCGAGGAGGATTTCGGCAACAACCCGGTCGGCGCCGGTCCGTACATGCTGGAGCGCTGGGCCCAGGGTGAGGAGCTCGTGCTGACCGCCAACCCCGATTACTGGGGTGGCGAACCGAAGACCAAGAACCTGCGCTTCGTGTACCTGGAGAACGAGGAGACCACCATCGACAGCCTCTCCTCGGGGGCGATCGACGTGATGTTCACCCGTGACCCGGAGATCGGCGCCCGCTTGCAGGAGGAGTTCAACGGTTTCGTCGAACCGACCTCGATGGCGCAGATGGTGTTCATGAACAACCGCGAGCAGTACGCCACCTCCGATCCGCGGCTGCGCAAGGCGATCGTGCACGCGATCGACCCGACCGTGATCAACGAGCGGGCCTATGAGGGCACCGCGATCCCGAGCAAGTCGGTGGTGCCCGAGGGCGCGGCCCTGTTCGGGGCGAGCACGAGCCTGGAGTACGACGTCGAGGCGGCGACCGCGCTGGTCGAGGAGGCCAAGGCGGACGGCTTCGACGGCACGATCAACCTGATGTGCGACCAGACCCCGGCCGAACGCAATGTCTGCCAGGTGTTGCAGGCCCAGTTCGACGCGGTCGGTTTCTCCACCGAGGTCGAGTACCGCCGCGACAAGGCCAACCAGGTCTGGGCGATGCACGACTTCGAGGTGTCGCTGTCGTACCAGGCGATGCCCGACACCGACATTCCGGCGAACCTGTGGAACAACTACGGTTCGACCGCCAACACCAACGTGAACGGGTACAACAACCCGAACTTCGACAGTGCCGGTATCGAACTGTTGGGGGCCAACTCGGTGGAGGACAAGCAGGCCGCCCTGGCGAAGGTGCAGGAGGCCTTCGACGAGGATCCGCCGATCGCGATGCTGTCGACCATGGCGACCACGGTCGGCTGGAACGACAACGTCTTCGGCGTCGTGCCCTCCGGTGCCTACACGGTCTTCCTGGATCAGGCCATCGTCGGCACCAACTGACATCCACTGATCCGCCCGATTCCGGCCCCCGCGTTCCTCCCGAACAGCGGGGGCCGGGTCGTTCCCGTCCCGAACCCGCAGCCCCGGGCGGTGGTGATCAGTCCCGGTGGGCGAATTGCTTGTCGTAGAGCTCGGCGTACAGCCCGTCGGCCTCCAGCAACTCCTCGTGGCTGCCGCGCTGAACGATCTCGCCACCGGAGACGACCAGAATCTGGTCGGCATCACGGATGGTGGACAACCGGTGCGCGATCACGATGCTGGTGCGGTTCTCCATCGCCCGGTCCAGGGCTTCCTGGACGGCCGCCTCGGATTCCGAATCCAGGTGAGCGGTGGCCTCGTCCAGCACCACGATCGGCGGCGATTTCAGCAGCAGCCGGGCGATCGCCAGCCGTTGCCGTTCACCGCCCGACAACCGGTAGCCGCGTTCGCCGACCACGGTGTTCAACCCGTCGGGCAGGCTGCGCACCAGGTCGGCCACCTGGGCGGCTTCGAGGGCGGCCCACAGTTCGTCCTCCCCCGCGCCGGGACGGGCGTAGGTCAGGTTGGCCGCGATCGTGTCGTGGAACATGTGCGCGTCCTGGGTGACGTAGCCGACGCGGTCGTGCAGCCCGGCCAGGTGCCATTGCCGCACGTCGGTGCCAGCCACCTCCACCGACCCGCCGGTGACGTCGTAGAGCCGGGCGATCAGGTGGGTGATGGTGGTCTTGCCGCCGCCGGAGGAGCCGACCAGGGCCATCGTCTGCCCCGGTTCGACCCGGAAGCTGATGCCCTTGAGCACCTCGGTGTTGGCCCGTTCGCTGCCGGCCACCGCTTCCAGGCTGCCGAGCGACACTTCCTCGGCGTTCGGGTAGGTGAACCGGACGTCGCGGAACTCCACCGAGGAGGGTGCCTCGGGGGTCACCGCGTCCTCGGCCTCGGTGATCATCGGCTTCAGGTCGAGTACCTCGAAGACTCGGTCGAAGCTGACCAGCGCGCTCATCACGTCGATCCGCACGTTGGTGAGCTGGGTCAACGGGCCGTAGAGCTGGGCCAGCAGCCCGGCCAGGGCGGTCACGGTGCCGACGGTGAGCACCCCGTCGATGGCCTGCAGACCACCCGCGCCGTACACCAAAGCGGTCGCGAGGGCCGCGACCAGGGTCAGCGACACCATGAAGAAGCGCTGGTTCATCGCGATCTGCACCGAGATCTCCCGCACGCCGCCGGCCTTCTCGGCGAAGGCGTCGTGCTCGTCGGCAGGACGTCCGAAGAGTTTCACCAGCAACGCACCCGAGACGCTGAACCGTTCGGTCATCGAGGCCGACATGTCGGCGTTGTACTGCATCTGGCGGCGGGTCAGGCCGGCGAGTTTCTTGCCCATGATCCGGGCGGGAATGAAGAAGATCGGCAGCAACACCAGGGACGCCAGGGTCAGTTGCCAGCTCAGCACGATCATCGCGCCGGCCACCAGCACCAGCCGGATCACGTTCGACACCACATTCGACAGGGTGGACGTGAAGGCCTGCTGGGCGCCGATCACGTCACTGTTCACCCGGGAGACCAGCTTGCCGGTCTGTGCCCGGGTGAAGAAGGCCACCGGCATCGCCGACACGTGGTCGAAGACCTCGGTGCGCAGGTCGTAGATCAGACCCTCACCGATCTTGGACGAGCACCACCGCTCGACCAGTGAACTCAGCGCGCTGGCGATCGCCAGGCCGGCCACGATCAGCGACAGGAGGATCACGATGCGTTTGTCGCCGCCGAGCACGCCCTGGTCGATGATCTCCTTGAACAGCAGCGGCGGGGCCACCGAGAGTGCGGCCCCGAGCACGACCATCGCCACGAAGAGCACGATCGTGCCGCGATAGGGCTTGGCGTAGCCGAGTACCCGGCGCCAGATCGTCCGGTTCAACCGGAAGTCGCCGATGTCCTCGCCCTTGCCCATCCGGCGGGCCAGACCTCCGGGGCCCATCGGGCCCCCACCCATTCCCATACTCACTGCGTGTCGACCTTTCGCGTCCGGTCAGCCCGCCAACCCTACTCGACCACGCAACGACTCAGGCGAGGGAGATCAGATCGGCGTACTCGGGGGTCCACAGGTCCTCCACGCCGTCGGGCAGGATCAGCACCCGGTCGGGATCGAGGGCTTCGACCGCCCCCTCGTCGTGGGTGACCAGCACCACCGCCCCCGCATAGGTGCGGATCGCTTCCAGCACCTCCGCGCGGGAGGCCGGGTCGAGGTTGTTGGTGGGTTCGTCGAGCAGCAGGACGTTCGCGCTGGACACCACCAGCATCGCCAGGGCGAGCCGGGTCTTCTCCCCTCCCGACAACACCCCGGCCGGTTTGTCGACGTCGTCGCCGGAGAACAGGAAGGAGCCGAGCACCTTGCGCACCTCGGTGTCGTTCAGGTTCGGGGAGGCCGAGACCATGTTCTGCAGCACGCTGCGGGTGACGTCGAGGGTTTCGTGTTCCTGGGCGTAGTAGCCGAGTTTCAGCCCGTGCCCGGCGATCACCTCACCGGTGTCGGACTTCTCCAGCCCGGCCAGAATGCGCAACAGAGTGGTCTTGCCGGCACCGTTCAGGCCGAGCACCACCACCTGGGAGCCCTTGTCGATGGCCAGGTCGACCCCGGTGAACACCTCCAGTGATCCGTACGACTTGGACAGGTCGCGCGCCATCAGCGGGGTCTTGCCGCAGGGTGCGGGTTCGGGGAACCGGATCTTCGCGACCCGGTCGCCGGCTCGCTCCCCCTCGATGCCGGCGAGCAGTTTCTCGGCCCGCTTGGCCATGTTCTGGGCGGCGACGGCCTTGGTGGCCTTGGCCCGCATCTTGTCGGCCTGGGCCATCAGTTGATCGGCCTTGCGTTCGGCATTGAGCCGTTCGCGCTTGCGTCGCTTCTCGTCGGTTTCGCGCTGGGTGAGGTACCGCTTCCAGTTCATCGCGTACACGTCGATCTCGGAGCGGTTCGCG
>JAAYAO010000146.1 GCA_012719335.1 Propionibacterium sp.
GATCGCCCCGAACAGGTTGCCGGCCGCCTCCGCGTCGTGGCCCTGACCCTTCAGCAGGTCGACCACCGGCGACAGCGGCGGGATGTACCAGACCATCGGCATGGTGCGGTACTCCGGGTGCAGCGGCAGGGCCACCTTGAAGTGCTTGATCAGCGCGTAGACCGGCGACTTCTGGGCGGCTGCGATCCAGTCGGCCGGAATGTCGTTGGCCTTCGCGTCGGCGATCACCTGCGGGTCGTGCGGGTCGAGCATCAGATCCATCTGGGCCCGGTACAGGTCCTTCTCATCGGCCAGCGCGGCCTTGGTGACCCGGTCGGCGTCGTACAGGATGATGCCGATGTAGCGCAGCCGTCCGACACAGGTTTCGGAGCACACGGTGGGCAGCCCCACCTCGATGCGCGGGTAACACATCGTGCACTTCTCGGCCTTGCCGGAGCGGTGGTTGAAGTAGATCTTCTTGTACGGGCAGCCGGTGATGCAGTGCCGCCAGCCACGGCAGCGGTCCTGGTCGACCAGCACGATGCCGTCCTCGGCCCGCTTGTACAACGCACCGGACGGGCAGGAGGCCATGCACGAGGGGTTCAGGCAGTGCTCGCAGATCCGCGGCACGAACATCATGAACGCTTTTTCGTACTCGAACTTGATCTGGGTGTTGGCGTCCTCGCGCAACTTGCGGACGATCGGGTCCTCGTCCCCGGTTTCGTGGATGCCGCCCAGGGCGTCGTCCCAGTTCGCCGAGGTCTTGATCGCCATGTCGTCACCGGTGATCAGCGACTTGGGCCGGGCCACCGGGAAGTCGTCACCCAGCGGGGCCTGGATCAGGTTCTCGTAGTCGTAGGTCCACGGTTCGTAGTAGTCGCCGATCTCCGGCTGCACCGGCGAGGCGAAGATCGACAGCAGCTTCTTGAACCGGCCGCCGGAGCGCAGTTTGAGGCGCCCCGACTTGGTGCGCACCCAACCGCCCTGCCACTTCTCCTGATCCTCGTAGGTACGCGGGTAGCCCTGCCCGGGCCGGGTTTCGACGTTGTTGAACCAGACGTACTCGGTGCCGGCCCGGTTCGTCCATGCCTGCTTGCAGGTGACCGAACAGGTGTGACATCCGATGCACTTGTCCAGGTTCATCACCATCGCGACCTGGGCCATCACGCGACGCTTCCTGGCCATCAGTACTGCACCTCCTGGGAGCGGCGACGCACCGTCGACACGATGTCGCGTTGCACGCCGGTGGGACCGATGTAGTTGAAGGCGTACGCCTGGTGGGCATAACCGCCGATCAAGTGGGTGGGTTTGAGCAGGATCCGGGTGACCGAGTTGTGGATGCCGCCGCGTCTGCCGGTGGCCTCCGACTTCGGCACGTCGATCGTGCGTTCCTGCGCGTGCTGGACGTAGGCGATCCCGTCCGGCAGTTTCGGGGTGACCACCGCGCGGGCCACGAACACCCCGTTGGCGTTGGTCAGCTCGATCCAGTCGTTGTCGCGAACCCCGATCGAGGCTGCGTCGTTGACGCTCAGCC
>JAAYAO010000147.1 GCA_012719335.1 Propionibacterium sp.
GCAACAGCGGTGTGCACATCCTGGCGGCCCGCGACGGCTACATCGAGATCCCCAAGAACCCGCCGGAGGGCATCGAGCACCTCGAACAGTTCGACCTCGACGGTAACCCGTCGGGCACCAACACGGTGACGAACTGCCCGCGGGTGCCCGACACGGTGACGGTCACGCTGGCCGACCTGCAGACCACCACCGACGTGCAGGCGTACACCGTGGCCGCGGACGGTTCGGTGGTCACCACCCGCCCCGAGTACGGCCGGGTGGTGCTGGCCAACGGGCAGGAGGTACCGATGTGGGCGAGCGAGCGGTTCGTCACCGCGAGCGGCGGTGCGATCATCGTTTCGCCCGACAGAGGGGACGAGCTGCTGTTGCTGGATGCCCGCGACGGCACCGAACGGGGACGCATCGACGCGAAATGGCACGAACTGGAGGTGATGGGCGGCTACCTGGTGTTTCCCGGCCGCGAAGGGGGCGGCCGGGTGTTCCTGCCGGCAGCGCCCTGATGTTGGTTCGGGTGATGGATTCGGATCCCCGTCCCGGGGCGTCATCGCCGAAGATGCTCACCGAACGTGCATATGCACACCAGAAGTGCCGCACTTTTCGTGAGCAGGTGCACCTTCGGGGTGCAGGAACGTGTCCATGTGCCGGAGCGGGCCCGCGACCACCCGCGGGCCTCAGACCTCGGGGACGGTGCGCACCGCGGAGATGAAGGCCTCGACCAGGGCCGCGTCCTTGTGATGGTCGGGGCCCTCGACGCCGCTGATCACGTCCACCCCGAAGGGCCGCACCTCGCCGATCGCCTCGGCGACGTTGTCGGGGGTCAGCCCGCCGGCCAGGATCACCGGCACGCCCGCTTCCTCGACGATCCGCCGCGCGGTGTCCCGGTTCACCCGGGCCCCGGTGCCGGCCACCCGGGCCGCGCTCACCGAATCGACCAGCAGCCGGTCGACCCCGATCGCGACCAGTTCGTGCGCCAACATCACCGGGTCGGCACCGTTGCGGCACATGCCGGTTTCGATGTCGAAGCGCAGCGCCTTGATCACCTGCACGCCACGTTCGTGCATGGCCGCGACGATGGTGGCGGTGTCGGCGATCGGTTCGTCGGCGTGCAATTGCACCCAGTCGGGACGCACCCGGTCGGCGATCTCGACCACCACGTCCGGGTCGCCGCCGACCACCGCGACCACCTCCACCTCGTTCGGAATCAACCCGACCCGTTCGGCGGCCTCGTCCCGGGTCAGGTTCCAGGGCACCTCGGCCGGGTACTCGACCACCAGCCCCATCGCGTCCGCGCCGGCCGCCGCCTCGATCTCGGCCGGGGTGCGCTGGCCGCAGATCTTCACCCAGGTCATCCGGCCACCGCTCCTGGAGCCACATGCAACCGAAAAGTGCAGATGCAACCCAGAAAGCTGCCTTTCTCGGTTGCATATGCGCGGACGGGTTGCATTTGCGAATTGGGGAGCGAGCAGGCGGGGGTCACGGCCAACCAACCTCGGTCAGTGAGTGGACGAAGGCCGTCGGGTCGGCGGCCTGCAGGACGGCGGTGCTGACCAGCACCGCATCCGCCCCGGCGTCCCGGGCGCGGGCCACATCGGCCGGCGAGGTGATCGACGACTCGCTGATCAACGGTTGCCCGCCGGTGTGCAGCCGGGCCAGCTCCGCGGTGCGGGTGACGTCGGTGTCGTCCACCTCGAGGATGGTGATGTCGCGGTTGTTGATGCCGACCAGGTCCGACCCCAGCGAGGTGATCGCCGCCAACTCCCGGTCGTTGTGCCCCTCGACCAGCGATTCGACCCCGATGTCGCGGCAATCGGCGATCAGTGCCACCAACCGGTCGTGGTCGAGCATGGACGAGATCAACAGCACCGCATCCGCCCCGGCCGCCGCGGCCGCCTCGATCTGCTCCCGCGAGGAGATGAAGTCCTTGGCCAGGATCGGCACCTCCACCGCCGTCCGGACGGTGCGCAGCAGGTGCAGCGAGCCGCCGAAATGCTCCGGCTCGATCACCACCGACACCCCGGCCACCGGGGCAGCGGCCACCTGCCGGGCGTACTCGGCCGGGTCGCGGTCACCCAACAGTTCCCCGGATTTGGCCGACCGCACCTTCACCTCGGCCAGCACCGGGAACACCCCGGCCCGCTGCCGGGCCCGAATCGAGTCGACCAGCCTGCCCATGGGTCACAGCGCCCGGGTGGCCGACACCAACTCGGCCAGTTTCGCGGTCGCTGCCCCCGAATCCAGCAGGTCCTCGGCCTGGGCGATGCCGTCGGCGATACTGGCGGCCCGACCGCTGACGTACAGGGTGGCGGCGTTGTTCAGCACCAGGAAGTCGCGTTTCGGGCCGCGCTCGCGGCCGGCGAACAGTTCGGTGATCACCTTGGCGTTGTACTCCGGCGAACCGCCGGCGATGTCCTCGATCGAGCAGCGCTTGAACCCGAAGTCCTCCGGCACCACCTCGTCGTAGCGCACCTCACCGCCGCGCACGTCGGCGATCGAGGTCTTGCCGAGCAGCGACAACTCGTCCAGTCCGTCCATGCCGTGCGAAACCAGGACGTGGTTGAAATCCATCTCCGCGGCGACCTTGGCGATCATCGGCACGAGCTCGGGCTGGTACACGCCCAGGGTGTGGTTGCGGGCCTTGGCCGGGTTGATCAGCGGGCCGATGATCGTGAAGAAGATCGTCTTGATGCCGAGCTGGTTCTCCGGCCCGAACACCTTGCCCATCACGGGGTGGAAGTTCGGGGCGTACAGGAAGGCGATGCCGATGTCGTCGATCAGTTTGCCGGCCTGCTCGGCGGTCGGCTCCAGGCTGACCCCGAGGGCCTCCAACACATCGGCCGACCCGGACGGTGAGGAGATCGACCGGGAGCCGTGCTTGGCGACCTTGATACCGGCCGCGGCGGCCATGATCGAGTTCGCGGTGGACACGTTGAAGGTGGTCAGCCCGCCGCCGGTGCCGCAGGTGTCGGTCAACTCGGCGTTGGTGGTGACCGGCACCGGAATCGCCACCTCGCGCATCGCCTCGGCGATGTGGGCAACCTCACCGATCGAGGGGCCCTTGTTCATCAGCCCGATCAGAAAGCCGGCGATCTGCACGTCGGTGAGCGCGCCGTCGTTGATCGCATGGATCACCGAGAAGATCTCGTTGCGATCCAGGTCGAAGTTCTCCGTCAGCTTGCTCAACACCGGACGGATCGCGGTGCGGCCGGCCTCGACCACCTCGGGGGCCTCGGCGGGCGGGGCGGACGACACCGCCGCCGGCGCGCCCTCGTCCAGTTCGGTGAACCGGTAGGTGCGGAAGGCCGTGGTGGTCTTCGTCTCGAGGATGCCGTCCAGGTCCATCTTGTCGGTGACCACATCGGCCAGGGACTCGTACTCGCGCACCTGGACGCGGGCGATCAGATCCCAATCGCCGGTCACCGACAGCACCTCGACAACCTCGTCGATCGCGCCGAGCTCCATCGCGAGCCGGTTCACGGCCCCCCGCTCGACCTTGAACTCCACCAGCGCAGTAATCATGGCCCGAAGATTAGCTTCTGCGAGCCCCCGCGGGAACGGTGTTTCGCACTCGGAGCGCCGCAGACCGCCCGATGGACGCCCGGGCCGACCGTCCGCGCAACAATGGGGCATGGCCTTCCCGCCGTCCGGCCCACCCGGGCACCCGATGCCGATCCCGCCCCCGCCGCCGCGGCCACCCTCCCTGCGGCAACGGCATCCGGTCGCGACCCGGCTGGCCGCGGTGCCGGGGCTGCTGGTGAGCCTGGCCGGCATCGCGCTGGCGGTGTACCTGTACATCGACTTCGGCCCCACCGAGGGGATGTTCGAGGGTCTCCACCGATTCCTGAGTTACTTCGTCTTCGCCTGGGCGGTTCCGCCGTTCGTGCCGCTGGTGGTCGGGGTGATCCGCGGTGGCGTGATTCCGCATCTGTTGGGGTACGTCTGGCTGATCTTCTGGGTGCTGGTGGTGCTGGCCCTGCTGGGGCTGATGTACCTGACCTGAGGGCATCGTCCTGGGGTGTCTCCCGGGCCGGCCGGTGGCGGGGTGTTCTTGGACGGCGAGACTCGAACGTGGGTTGATCGTCCGACCCCGGTACCTTGCCCTGTGCGCGTGGACGCGCCCGCCAAACAACGTGCGAGGGGGTCAGGTGGACGACGAAGACCTGCAGAATCGGCACGGGTTCGTGCCCTCGGCGAGAGTGCCGGTGGCCCTGGCAACCAGGGAGGTCGCGGCCAACCTGGTGTCGCGCCAACACGACCCCGAGACGCTGGCCAAGGCACAGGCCCTGCTGGAGGAGGCCCGCGACCTGCTCGGCGAGAACGGCACCGAGCTGCCGAGCATCACCGCGATGCCCGAGGACCGCGCCGAGTTCGCCGACTTCATCGAACGCCAGATGGTGTCGGGCAAGGGCAACCCCTTCGCCCCGCCGTCCCCGTTGTTGGAGGTCGCCGACGGCCGGGCCCGGGGCCGGGCGAACCTGACCGCGGTCTACCAGGGCCCACCGGGCCGGGTGCACGGCGGCTACGTGTCGGTGCTGCTCGACCACATCGTCGGTTCGGCCGCCGCGAGCGTGCTCGCCCCGCCCTACTACACCCGGATGTTGCAGGTCGACTTCCTGAACGCGGTGCCGCTGAACACCGACCTCGACCTGAACGGCTGGGTTGACGAACTGGACGGCCGCAAGGCCTGGATGATCGGCACCGTGCACGCCGGCGACCAGTTGCTGGCCCGCGGCCGGGCCCTGATGGTGCAACCGAAGGAGAGCGCGCGATGACCGACCGGCCCGAGCGGGCGAGCTGGCAACCGGTGGCCGAGCAGATGAAGGCCATCACCAACACCATCCTGTGGGCGGATCTGCCCGAGGACGATGTCGCCCACGTCACCGCGGCGCTCGGTGAGATCAACCGCTACCTCACCGAGCGGGCCGGCCCCGAACCCGACCTGCCCACCACCTTCGCCTCGGGCCGTCCGGTGCGGGACGGGGTCGCGCACAACTTCCGGCGCCGTTCGATGGTCTCCAGCCCCGAACATCCCTTCTCGCCCCCGCTCACCTTCGAGGTGGACGACGAGGGCAACGCCACCGGGCACGCGAACCTGAGCCGCGCCTTCCAGGGCCCGCCCGGCCGCTGCCACGGCGGGTACGTCGCGGTGCTGCTCGACCACATCTTCGGGGTGACCGGGGCGTGGACGATGCCCGGCCCGTTCTTCACCAAGGCCCTCGAAGTGGTGTACGACGCCGGGGTACCGTTGCTGGTCGACCTGGAAGTGACCAGCCGGTTGGACCGCACCGAGGGTCGCAAGGCCTTCGTCTCCGGTGAGATCCGCGCCGACGGTGAGGTCTGTGCCCACGGAACCGCCGTGCTGGTGATGCCGAAGGAGTTCGCGTCCTGATGTTCCGCCGTCTGCTGCCCACCCCCGCGTCCAACGTCGACCCGGCCCGCGAGTACGCCGGCACCGACTACCTGCGCGCCAACATGGTCGCCAGCCTGGACGGGGCCGCGACCGTCGAGGGACGCGTCGGTGGCCTGACCGGTGCGGTCGACCAGCAGATCCTGACCCTGCTGCGCGACTTGGCCGACGTGCTGCTGGTCGGCGCCGGCACGGTGCGGGGGGAGGGGTACGGGCCGATCCCGGGCCTGCCGTTGGCGATCGTCACCGACTCGGCCGAGATCGACCTGTCCGCCTTCGCCGACGTGCCCGAGGACGAACGTCCCTGGGTGATCACCCACGGCCGGGCCCCGGTGCAGAACCTGCCCGACTTCGTCCGGGTGATCACCGCCGGCGCCGGGGCGGTGCACCTGCCCTCGGCGCTGGGCGAACTGCGCCGGGCCGGGTACCGCCGGGTGTTGTGCGAGGGCGGCCCGAAACTGCTCGGTGAGTTGCTCGAACTGAACCTGGTCACCGAGGTGTGCCTGACCTTCAGCCCGCAGTTCGTCGGTGGGGACGGGCAGCGGATCATCGACCACCCGCGACTGCTGCGCGGGCAGCGGTGGAAGCTCGCCGGCCTGCTGGAGGCCGACGGCGAACTGTTCACCCGGTACGTGCGCTGACTCAGGCCCGGGCGCTCTGGGCGGGGGTGCCCGGCCCCAGTTCGGCCAGCACCGCCCGTTGGCTGTCGATGTCGGACCACAACACCAGGTGTTCGAACCAGGCGACGTGCACCGCATCGGCCAGTGACCCGGCGGTGGGCACCAGGTCGAGCAGTTCGTTGGGCCGGTCGAGGATCAGGCTCGGGTTGAACTCGACCCCGGGACGTTCGTCGAACACCGCCAGATAGAAGCAGCCCGATTCGACCAGGTCCTGGAAGAAGTGCGACCCGTAGGACAGTTCGGGCAGGAAACCACCGGCCGAGTAGGTGATCTCGCACAGCACCCCGGCATGGTTCACCTCGGTGAACCGCACCGGGATTCCCAACGACTGGGTGCTGGTGCCCCACCGTCCCGGGCCGACCAGCATGAACCGGCCATCGGGCAACACCTGGTTCAGCTCACCGATCAGCCGCGCCACCGCGTGCCGATCCTGCGAACCCATCGCCAGGTAGGCCTCCGGGCGCACCATCACCACGAACTCCAACGGCAACCGCACATTGCCGCCCATGAACCCGCCGTTGTTGAGTTGGATCACCGGGTTGTGCACCCGGTCGGGTGTCGGCATCGGCACCGCCGGGCCCAGGCCGCGGGTCTGCAGGGGCCGGCACTGCACCAGGTTCAGCCGGGGCTGGCCCGCGGCGGTGAAGTTCAGGGTGAACTCGACATCGACCGGGTAGTCGTAGGCCGCAGACAGACAGGCCAGCATCTCGCGCAGCATCGTCGGCACCGGGGTGCGGCACAGCAGGGTGTCGAAGTCGACCACCCGCGGGTTGCGGGTGCCGGGCCGCCGCGCGCCGAGTTCGCGCAACCGGCGGATCGTCTCGTGATCGGGGGAGATGAACAGCGACCAGTCGGTGCCGATGTCCATCTCGGCCAGTTCGGCCATCGGGATGGTGCGCAGGGAGTTGGTCGGTAGGCACAGCACGTCGGCGTTGTGCTGGGAAAAGCGGCCCAGATCGGCCGGGTCGGCCAGCCACCGGCGGGTGGGTTTGTCGAGAGCGACGATCCGGGCGTAGTCCTGCACCGTCCGGTCGACCGCCCGGGTGCCCAACCCCACCACCAGCCGCACCATGCCGGCCGTCGAATCGATCGACGGGTCGTAAACGTACAGGTTGGACGAGTTGCCCACTCCGGCGGCGTGCGGAAAGAACAGCGTGCCGTGGTGATCGCCGGACACCCGCTGCACCAACACCGCCATCTGTTCGTCGCTGTCGGCCAGGCCCCGGTCACGGCGATAGGCCAGCGCATCCGGGCTCATCGAGGAGGCGTAGACCACCCGCACCGCATTCTCGAAGGCGGCGAGGCGTTCCTCCGGGGTGCCCTGGTTGGCGCAGAACATCGAGTCGTACTTGCCGGCGAAGGCGTTGCCGTAGTTGTCCTCCAGCAGGGAACTGGACCGGACGATGATCGGCGACTGCCCGAAGTGTTCGAGCATCTGCCGGAACTGTTCGCGCACCGGTTCGGGGAACCGTCCGGTACCCAGCAGTTCGTGGAGTTCGGCCCCGGCGGTGAAGTACTGCTCGGGGGTGCGTTGGGCGGTGCGGATCCGCCACCACCCGTTGTTGACGATGTAGGTGTAGAACAGGTCGGCGCCCAGGTAGAAGGAGTCGTGCGCCTCCAAGTAGTCGAAGCGTTCGGGTTCGGTTGCCAGGATCGCCCGGGCCACCAACATGCCGACGGTCTTGCCGCCGACCAGACCGGTGCCGATCTCGCGGGTCGCGATGCCCAGCAGGTCGGCCAGGGTGAGGTAGGTCTTGCACAGCTCGCCCATCCGCTCGTCGGCCCCGACCAGCATCCGCAGCAGCAGCCGCCGGGACTCCTCCTGGGCGTCGGAGCTGCCGCTGAGCAGGGCGTCGTTGGCCTGATCGACCACCACCCGCCAGTAGTCGGGCGGGTTCAGGTTGTGCGCCAGCTTGGCGAACAGCCGGGCCGAGGCCTCGCTGGAGGTGATCGCGACCGCTTCACCGTTGGTGATCCGGTGCGGAAAGTACATGGTGGGGGAGTACCGGTCGAACACCTTCACCGGGTGGATGTAGTGCTCGTCGTCGACCCGGTGCAGGTCGAACAGCACCTGGGTGGTCTCCCGGATCGCCGCGATGGTGGCGAAGGTGTGCCGGTTGCGCAGCATCGCGAAGTAGGCGACCGTGTCGAGCTCGTAGAGGTAGGGGCAGGTGACCCGGAAGAAGTTCTGCACGATCAGGTCGGAGTACCAGGCAGGCTGCAGGTCGGTCAGCGAGTCGAACACCCAGTAGGCACCCACCCCGGCGTGCGCGATTTGCTGGTGCAGGGCGGTGGTGAACCCCTCGAAGCCGATGTTGGCGTTGAGTTCGTGGACGGTGACCCGGGCGGCCAGTTCCTCCGACAAC
>JAAYAO010000148.1 GCA_012719335.1 Propionibacterium sp.
CGCGCGATCGTGGGCCTGGAGTTGCGGATCACCCGGGTCGAGGCCAAGCAGAAACTGTCGCAGAACAAGTCCCCCGAGGACGTGGCCGGCATCGTGGCCGCGCTGCAGTCCTACGGCGATCTGGACGCCGCCGGCGCGATCCAACGGGCCAATGCCGGCAAGCAGTGGCCCCCGTTGCGGTCGGGGGCCGACCCGGCCTGATCCCCCACCCCGCAAGACACCGCCGATCACGGGAATGTCACGATAGAGTCACGCAATGGCACTCATCAGATCTATCAATCAAAACCATCTTTTATGATCTACGGGATTGATGTAAGCTGATGCTTGTCAGTTCACCGACCGAAAGGGCATCCATGTCG
This sequence comes from Propionibacterium sp., assembly GCA_012719335.1. Lineage (GTDB taxonomy): Bacteria > Actinomycetota > Actinomycetes > Propionibacteriales > Propionibacteriaceae > JAAYAO01. Next base: position 360 of record JAAYAO010000148.1, read on the forward strand.
CTCGTCAACACCAAGATCCTCCCCTTCACCACCACCGCCTTCCGTCAGGGCGAGTTCGTCGAGGTCTCCGACACCGACGTGCTGGGCAAGTGGGCGATCTTCTTCTTCTACCCGGCCGACTTCACCTTCGTGTGCCCCACCGAGCTGGGCGACTTGGCCGACTACTACGAAGAGCTCCAGAAGATGGGCGTCGAGGTCTACTCCGTGTCGACCGACACCCACTTCGTGCACAAGGCCTGGCACGACGCCTCCGAGACCATCGGCAAGATCAACTACTACATGCTCGGTGACGCCTCGGGCACCATCACCAACAACTTCCAGAACATGCGTGAGGGCATGGGCCTGGCCGACCGGGGCACCTTCCTGGTCGACCCGGACGGCATCATCCAGTTCACCGAGACCACCGCTGAGGGCATCGGCCGCAACGCCGCCGAACTGATGCGCAAGGTCAAGGCCGCCCAGTACGTGCGCAACAACCCGGGCGAGGTTTGCCCGGCCAAGTGGGAAGAGGAAGGCGACACCCTCGCCCCCTCGATCGACCTCGTGGGCAAGATCTGATCTCGACCCCCGCGTGCTGACCGCACGTTTCGAGTGAGCCCCATGCCGACGGCGGGTGACTGCAAGCCGGTCACCCGCCGTTGGCGCACCACCACCCCCACGGCCGCATCCGGCCCACCCATTCGTCCCGCCGCCCACCGGCGGCAGTTCGGCCGTCGCCACGGCCACATCACAATCAGGAGAACGCTGTGCTCGACGCCAATCTGACCGCCCAACTCACCCAGTACCTGGAACGCATCACCGAGCCGATCGAGTTGCGCAGTTCGCTGGACGACCGCCCCAAGTCGGCCGAGATGGCCGAACTGTTGGACGAGATCGCCGCCTGCGCCGACAAGGTCACGCATGTGCGTACCGATGACGACGAGCGCAAGCCGTCCTTCGCGATCGCCCGCCCGGGCACCGACATCGCGGTGCGCTTCGCGGGCCTGCCGATGGGTCACGAGTTCACCTCCCTGGTGCTCGCCCTGCTCCAGGTCGGCGGCGTGCCGGTCAAGGAGGACGAGTCGGTACTGGAGGCCGTCAAGGACCTCGACGGCGATTACGAGTTCGTCACCTACATGTCGCTGACCTGCCAGAACTGCCCGACCGTGGTGCAGGCCCTGAACGCGATGGCGGTGCTGAACCCCCGCATCAAGCACACCGCGGTCGAGGGCTCGCTGTTTCAGGACGAGGTCGAGGAGCGCCGCATCCTGGCCGTGCCGACGGTCTTCCTGAACGGTGAGGAGTTCGGCGCCGGCCGGATGGACATCGCCGACTTCGTCGCCAAGCTGGACACCTCCGGTGGCGCGAAGATGGCCGAGAAGCTGAACGAGCGCGAGGCCTACGACGTGCTGGTGGTCGGTGGTGGCCCGGCCGGTGCCGCAGCCGCGATCTACGCCGCCCGCAAGGGCATCCGTACCGGGGTGGCCGCCGACCGGGTCGGTGGTCAGACCCTGGACACCATGTCGATCGAGAACTTCGTCTCGGTGCCGAAGACCGAGGGGCCGAAGTTCGCCGCCGCCCTCGAGGAGCACATGGGCGACTACGACATCGACCTGATCAAGAACGTGCGTGCCGAGAAGCTCGAACCGGGCACCGACGGCCTGCACACCGTGCACTTCGAGGGCGGTGGCCAACTGCGGGCCAAGACCGTGGTGCTGGCCACCGGCGCCCGCTGGCGCACCCTGGGCGTGCCCGGCGAACAGGACTACCGCAACAAGGGTGTGTCCTTCTGCCCGCACTGCGACGGCCCGCTGTTCAAGGACAAGCCGATCGCGGTGGTCGGCGGTGGCAACTCCGGTATCGAGGCCGCGATCGACCTGGCCGGGGTCACCAGCCACGTCACCGTGGTGGAGTTCCTCGACGAACTGAAGGCCGACGAGGTGTTGTTGCGCAAGCTGAACTCGCTGCCCAACACCGAGGTGATCACCGGCGCCCGCACCACCGAGGTGCTCGGTGACGGTGGCCAGATGACCGGCCTGGATTACGAGGACCGGGCTTCGGGCGACAGCCGCCACCTGGACGTCAACGGCGTCTTCGTGCAGATCGGCCTGCTGCCGAACACCGAATGGCTCAAGGGCGCAATCGAACTCAGCGATCGCGGCGAGATCGTGATCGACGAGCGCGGCAACACCTCGGTGCCGGGCATCTTCGCCGCCGGCGACTGCACCACCGTGCCGTACAAGCAGATCCTGATCGCCGAGGGCGCCGGTGCCACCGCCGCGCTGTCGGCCTTCGATCACCTGATCCGGGTGCCGGTGGCATGACGTGAACCTGCGCGATCTGGAATACCTCGTCGCCCTCGACGAGCATCGACACTTCGGCCGGGCGGCCGCCGCGAGCTACGCCTCCCAGCCGACGTTGTCGACCCAGATCCGCAAACTGGAAACCGAGTTGGGGGTGGACCTCATCGAGCGGGGTTCCCGCCAGGTGTTGTTCACCCCCGTCGGTGACCAGGTGGTGGCCAAGGCCAGGACGATCCTGGCCGAGGTCGCCGAGATCCATCGGGTCGCGAGGTTCGCCTCCGAACCCTATTCCGGCACCCTGCGGCTGGGCGCCTTCCCCACCCTCGCCCCGTACCTGCTGCCGCACACCACCCCGCAACTGCACCGGGCCTTCCCGGATCTGGAAATCCTGCTGGTGGAGGAGAAGACCGACACCCTGGTGTCGCAGCTGCGCAGCGGACGGTTGGACGCGGCTCTGCTCGCCCTGCCGGTGACCGACGACGCCCTGCACGTCGAGCCACTGTTCCGGGAGAACTTCGTGCTGGCCACGCCGGCCGGGCACCCCCTGGCCGACCCGCACTCGGCACTGTCCAGCACCAAACTCGCCGCCGAGGATCTGCTGCTGTTGACCGAGGGCCACTGTCTGCGCGATCAGGCGCTGGACGTGTGCACCCGTACCGGTGCGGTGGCCCGCCCCGATTTTCAGGCGACCAGCCTGGAGACCCTGCGGTTGATGGTTGCCTCGGGGGTCGGAATGACCCTGATGCCGGAGTTGTCGGTGTCTCCCCCGGTGCCGAGCAATCCGTCGATCGCGTTGCGGCCGTTCACCGACCCGGCGCCCTCACGCGATATCGCGATGGTGTGGCGCCGCACCTCGGTGCAGGCCGATCTGCTGCGGGAGGTGGCCGAGGTGTTCCGGGCCGCGGTGGCCGATACCCCGCTGGTTCAGCTCACCGACTGATCGGTTCTGGGGGCCGGTTCGTCGTCGTCCTCGTCGTGGTCGGGCGAGTTCGCCCGCATCTCCTCACCCCAATGCTGTGCGCCCTGCCCGGCCCCGTCGACCTCGTCGGCATAGGGGACGTCGATCCGGCGCATGTGGCGCACCATCGACCAGGCCAGCAGCGCCACCACGACACCCAACCCCAGCACCAGCAGCAACGCACCCAACCCGGGACGGACCACGTCGGGGTCGATGTGCGGCGGAATCTCGAGCAGGATCATGTGCTGCATCGTACCCGAGAAAAACCGGGTCAGACCTCGTCGTGCCGCAGGGGTTCGGCGATCCCGGCGAACAGGTCGTCCTCGGGCAGGTCGGTGGGAATCGCCGCATCGACGAGTTGGTAGTCCTCGGTCGGCCAGGCCGCCCGTTGCACGTCCAATGGCACCGCGAACCAGAACCCGTTCGGATCGATCTGGGTGGCGTGGGCGAGCAGGGCCCGGTCGCGCACCTCGAACCAGTCGGCGCACGGCACCTTCGTGGTGATCCGGGCCTGATGGGCCTCGTCCCGCTTCCAGTCCTTGAGCCGCTCGGCGTAGACCGATTCCATGTCCCGCAGACGCATCTCGGCGTCCAGGGCGGCGTACCGGTCGTAGTGGAAACCGAACTGGTAGTAGGTCTTGAGCACCTGCCAGGTCGGCCCGGCCTCCGGGCGGTGTTCGGGATCGGCGGCCTGTTCGATCGCCAGCATCGAGATCGTGTGGGTCATGATGTGGTCGGGATGCGGGTAGCCCCCGTTCTCGTCGTAGGTGACCACCACATGGGGCCGGAAACGCCGGATCAACTCGACCAGTGGCCGGGCTCCCTCGTCCGGGTCGAGCAGTGCGAAGCAGCCGTCGGGCAACGGCGGCAACGGGTCACCCTCGGGCAGGCCGGAGTCGACGAACCCCAACCACACCTGTTCCACCCCGAGGATGTCGCGGGCGGCCTCCATCTCCCGGCGGCGCACCTCGGTGAGGTTCGCGACGATGTCGGGCCGGTCCATCGCGGGGTTCAGAATCGAGCCGCGCTCCCCTCCGGTGCAGGTCGCCACCACGACCTCGACGCCCTGTTCCCGGTACATCGCCATCGTGGCCGCACCCTTGCTGGACTCGTCGTCGGGGTGGGCGTGGACGCACAACAGCCGCAGTCGCTCACCGGCGTCATCACGGCGCAGCACGGACTGATCGGGGTCACTGTTGGTCACCAGTATACCTTGCCATGATCGGGACGGGGCCACACACATCTAAGATGTGGGGGTGTCCTCGAGTACTGCAACCGATCGCCTGGCCCGCCGCTATCCCCCGTCCCGGGTACCCCGCTGGGCGGTGATCGCGGGCGTGATCGTGCTGGCGGCGGTGGCGATCACCTGGCTGGTGATCACCGCCGGTCGGCAATCACAGCCTCCGGTGTCGGCACAGATCACCACCTTCGACATCGCCTCCGACCGGGAAGCGCACTTCGAGATGACCGTGCAGCGTCCCGACCCGTCGGTGGAGGTGACCTGCACGGTGATCGCCCAGGCGGTCAACCACGAGCGGGTCGGCGAGATCCTGGATCTGCGGGTGCCGCCGGACGAGCACGAGTTGGTGCGGGTGCGCGGCACGATCGAAACCTTCCGGGAGGCCACGTCGGTGTCGTTGGAGGGGTGTACCCCGGTGCAGTGATGTTCCGCGGACGGGAAGGAAGCTGAACCGCGAGAGCCGTTCGGATAAGCTTCCCCAATGGCTGAAAACATCACCGAGACAATTTGGCTCACGCAGGAGGCGTACGACAAGCTCGTCGCCGAACTCGACCATCTCAAGGACGAGGGCCGCGCGGAGGTCTCCGCGCGGATCGCCGAAGCCCGCGAGGAAGGCGACCTGCGGGAGAACGGCGGCTACCACGCCGCCCGTGAGGAGCAGGGCCAGCAGGAGGCCCGGATCCGCCAGTTGGAGGACATCGTGCGGCGCGCCGAGGTCGGCGAACTGCCCGAGGATCCCGACGAGGTGGGGGCCGGCTCCCAGGTCACCATCGCCTTCGACGGCGACGAGGACGACACCGAAACCTTCCTGCTCGGATCCCGCGAGATGATCGGGCTGGACAAGGACGTGGACATTCCCGTCTACAGCCCGCAGTCCCCACTGGGTGCTGCGATCATGGGCCGCAAGAAGGGTGACACCGTCAGTTACCCGACCCCGGCCGGCAAGGAGATCGCGGTCAAGATCACCAAGGTCGAACCCTTCCAGGGATAACCGGCTGTGCCGGCCCGGGAGCCGGCAGTGTTTTCCGCCAGCGACCGAGCCGCACACCATCGGGTGTGCGGCTCGGTCGTTCGCATGGCAGCGGCGGTCTCCCCCACCTCACACGGCAGTCCGGCCGTCAGCTCCCCTCGGCGAGGATCCGCTGGGCCTCGGCGGGGGTCAGCACCCCGGCGGCCACGTCGGCCAAGATCTTGTCCCGGTCCACCGGGGTGCTCACCGGGGCCTGCTTCTCCAGCCCGAGGTTGACCAGCAGGGTGGTGAACCTGGCCCGGGCGGTCGGGTAGGACACCCCCAGGTGCTTCTCCACCTCCCGCAGGTTGCCGCGCGAGGTGAGGAACACCTTGAGCATTTCCAGGTCGGCGTCGTCGAGGGCGCAGAACGGGCAGCCGGCGAACTCGCCGGCCAACTCGGTGCCACAGGAGGCGCACCCCAGTCGGGTCACCTCCAGTTGATCGGCGCACACCGGGCATTCGCTGGGTGCCCGGTGCGTCGGACGGGGTCGCTCACTCATCGTCATCACCCTCCTCGGGGGCCGAACCGACCCGTACCTTGGCCTGCCCCATCACCACGCCCACATCGAGGCGGGCCGAGCCGTTGCCCATCACCACTTCGTCGCCGGCGCCGCTGTGCCCGCCGGTCCACACCACCCGGCCGAGTTGGGCCTCGGCCCGCACGGTGACATTGGACTCGTCGTCCAGGTGCACGTGCAGCGACCCGGATTCGGACCGGATCCGGGATCGGCCGGTGGTGATCGCACCCTTGATGGTGGCCTGACCGGCCTGGATCAACGCGTCGGAGATTTCCTTGACGCCCTCGATCCGGGCGCCGCCGGCGGTGACCCGCACCTTGCCCAGGTAGGGCACGTCCTCGGTCTGCAGCCGGCCGGCGGTGACCTCGACGTCGACGATCACGTTCGGGTTGACCCGAATGAACAGTTCCTTGCCCAGGCCCAGGTTGCGCAGGTCGTCCAGACTGCGGGGCGGGCGCAGCAGGGTGAAGCCGTCGATCGAGGCGCCGATCTCACCGTCGCTGGAAATCTCCAGGGTGGATCCGTTGCGGCGCAGCACATGGGGGCCGTCGGCGGAGGCGGTGGCCACCCCCCGCTCCCCCACGATCCGTACCCGCCGGCCCACGGCGTGCACGCTGACGCGTTCGACGCCCTTGGCCGAGCCGGTACGGCGTTGGCTGGGTGGGGTTTCGGGTTCCTCGGGGGCGGCGGCACGGGCGTCGAAGACCTCCTCGGCCCGTCCCGGGTGTTGCCGGCGTCCGGTGTCGGCGGCCCACTGTTCGGAGGTCGAGCCGTCATCGGTCGGGTCGTTCTTCAGCGCGTCGATACGTTGGGAGGCCTCGGCGGCGTCAATCCGCCCCTCGGCCAGGTCTTGGAGAATGGCAGACAGATCAGGCTCGTCACTCATGATTCAAATATAAAGCCGACCCTTCCAGATTGGAAAGGTGCATTTGCGCTTCTCAGGGTGATCTCGGGGTGAACCCGCGTCCCATCGAACCGTCACCGGGCCCGGGAGTCGAGCCGACGGGGCTAGAGTCGATCGGGTGACTGCCTCCTCCCCCGGGTGGTACCGCCGCCTGCGCCGGGCGGTCGCCGCACGCACCGGGCTCCCGCGCAATGTGCTCGTGCTGGCCATCATCGCGTTCTTCGTGATGGTGGGGTTCGGTGTGGTGATTCCGGTGCTGCCGGTCTATGCCGGTTCCTTCGGGGTCGACCAGTTCTGGGTCGGCCTGGTGGTGTCGTCCTTCGCCATGTTGCGGCTGGCCACCAGCCCCTTCACCGGCCCGCTGATCTCGGCCGTCGGCGAACGGCTGCTGCTCGGCATCGGCATGCTGATCGTGGCCGGGTCGTCGGTGGGGATGGGCCTGTCGGAGACCTATTGGCAGTTGTTGGCCACCCGCGCCGCCGGAGGTATCGGGTCGGCCATGTTCACCGTGTCGGCGATGAACCTGCTGATCAACACGGTGGCCGCCGACCGTCGCGGACGGGCGGTGGGCACCTACCAGAGCGGCTTCCTGCTGGGCGGTATGGCGGGCCCGGCGCTCGGTGGCCTGCTGGCGAAGATCAGCCTCACCGCTCCGTTCTTCTTCTATGCCGCCACCCTGCTGGTGGCCGGCGCGGTCGGGCTGATCCTGCTGCGCCCGGCACCCCACCAGGCGGCCGGCTCGGGCCCGGAGGTCAAACCGTTCGGGCAGGTGCTGCGCGACAAGCGGTACCAGGCGGCCCTGATGTCGAACTTCTCCACCGGCTGGACGTCCATGGGGGTGCGGTCTTCCCTCACCCCGGTGCTGGTCGTCGCGGTGCTGCACCGTGACCCGGTCTGGACCGGGATCGCCTTCGCCATCGCCGCCGTCGTGCAGACCGCGTGCCTGGGGCCGGCGGGACGTTTCGTCGACCGGGCCGGGCGCCGTCCGGCCGCGATCGCCGGGCCCGCGCTGGCAGGGGTGTCGATCATGGTGGTGGCGGTCTCACCCAATATCTGGGTGCTGATCGCCGCGATGTGCGTCTACGGGGTGGCCGGCTCGATGCTCGGCACCGCCCCGGCGGCCAGTGTCGGGGACGCGGCCGGCGGACGCAGCGGCACCCCGGTGGCGGTGTTCTCGATGATGGGTGACATGGGTCAGATCATCGGGCCGCTGGTGGCCGGTTGGCTGTGGGACCGGGCCAACCCGGTGGTGGCCTTCGGGGTGGGCGCCGGGCTGTGGTTGATTACCGTATTGATGGCCGTCCGGATGCCCAACACCCGACCGGGATCGGAGGATTCCCATGCCGCAACCGCTCGCTGACCTGGTCGCCCCCGACTGGGCCGAGGCTCTCGACCCCGTCGCCGACACGATCACCGCGATGGGAACCTTCCTGCGCGCCGAGATCGCCGCGGGACGCCAGTACCTGCCGGCCGGGTCGAATGTGCTGCGCGCCTTCAGTCGTCCGCTGGCCGATGTGCGGGTGCTGCTGGTCGGGCAGGATCCCTACCCCACCCCCGGCCATGCGGTCGGGTTGAGCTTCTCGGTGGCCAAGGACGTCCGGCCGTTGCCGGGCAGCCTGCGCAATATCTACCGGGAGTTGGAATCCGATCTGGGCATCACCCCGGCCGCCCACGGGGATCTGACCGCCTGGTTCGAGCAGGGCGTGTTGCTGTTGAACCGGTGCCTGACGGTGGAGCCGCGCCGTCCCGGGGCGCATCGGGGCAAGGGGTGGGAGAAGGTCACCGATCGGGCCCTGGAAGTGCTGCTGGCCCGCGGCGGGCCGCTGGTGGCGATCCTGTGGGGACGCGATGCCCAACAACTGATCCCGGCCCTGGGGTCGATCCCGTACGTGGCCAGCGCGCACCCCTCCCCGATGTCGGCCGACCGGGGATTCTTCGGGTCCGGGCCCTTCAGCCGGGTCAACGAACTGCTGACCGCTCAGGGCGCCGACCCGATCGACTGGCAACTGCCGGCCTGACCATGACTGCAACACCCCGGTTTTTGGCGATGCCGTGCCAATAGTGGCGTGCACATGCCCCACAGGGGTGTTTGCAGTCATCGCCACGTGAGCAAGACTGGTCGGCATGGAGTTCCTCTTTCGCCGCCCGACCCCGACGATGGTCGACCCCGACACGGCCCTGCCCGGCCGGGACACCCCGGTACTGGCCCCCGGCCTGCCGCACGAGGTGTTCGACACCACGGTCGACGCCACCCCGGAGGGGTCCGAGATCGGGTACTTCGCCCTCGGCTGTTTCTGGGGTGAGGAGCGGATGTTCTGGCAGACCCCCGGGGTGACCAACACCGCGGTCGGCTACCAGGGCGGATACACCCCGAACCCCACCTACGAGGAGGTGTGCACCGGACGCACCGGGCATGCCGAGGCGGTTCGGGTGTGCTTCGACCCGCAACAGGTCAGCTACGAGCAGTTGGTGCGGATCTTCTTCGAGGCCCACGACCCGACCCAGGGGTACCGGCAGGGCAACGACGTCGGCACCCAATACCGGTCCGCCCTGTACACCTCTTCACCCGAACAGGACGAGGTGGCCCGGCGCCTGCGCGGCCGGTACGCCGAGGCCTACCGGCAGGCCGGGTACGGCGAGATCACCACCGAGATCGCCGACGCCCCGACCTGGTACTACGCCGAGGACTACCACCAGCAGTACCTGATCAAGGTGCCCAACGGGTATTGCCCCAACCACGCCACCGGGGTGACCTGCGGCCCCGCCTGATCAGCGGGCCGCGCGGCCGGTGTCCGGCAGCCCGGTCGGCTTCTTCTCGGGCTTCTCCGTGGTCGGCGGAGCCGGCGGCGATTCCTCCGTCGGCGGCTCCTCGACGGGTGGTTCCTCCGGCGGCGGGGCGTCCCCGGTATTGCGGACGTCGAAGGTGAAGGCGAAGGTTTCCGGGTCACGGGTTGCGGTCACCGAACCGGTGTAGCCCTCCACCTCAGCCTCGGTGACGAAGTACACGTAGGTGTTGCCGTCGGCGTCGGTGGCCGGGTACTCGAGCAGGCTGCGGGTCCACGAGACACCCGTGTCGGCCTCGGGGCAGACGTCCTGACTCTGCCAGCTCTCCTCCGTACCCGGGGAGTGGTGCGCCACCGGGGAGTTCGCGCACACCCGGAACTCGCGGACGGTTTCACCCGCCAGGCCGGTCACGTCGAGGGTGCCGTCCTCGGCGGTGATGGCCGCCAGTTCGTCGTCGGTCATCGCCTTGCGCTGCAGGGCGAAGAGCACCGAATCGGGCAGCGCGTCGTTGGCGATGGTGTCGCCGTCGTGACTCTGCCAGGTCTTGGTCAGGTGCACGTCGACACCCTCGCCGTAGCCGATCAGCACGGTGCCGTTGGTGCCGATACCGGCACCCCGGTACGAGGTGTTCTCGGTGATCAGCAGTTTCGCCGCGCCGCGGGCCGCGTCCTTGTCGTTGTCGGTGACCGCCGAGTGGAGGCCCTGCTCGAACAACTCATCGCCGCGCATGAACACCGGCTCACCGGGATCGGCCGGGTCGAAGCGGGAGTCCGGGTTGTCCCAGAAGTAGCTGACGTCGCCACCGCCGAGCAGCCGGTTGGCCAGGTGGATCTCCATCGCACCGACGCTGCCCAGGTTGTCGTGGGCGAAGTCGCTGCCGTACGCGGGATCCTCATCGGGCACCGCGTTACCGAAGACCGCACCACCCTGGGTGACGCGCAGTTCGAGGTCGCCGGTGGGGCACACCCAGATGCCACCGCCGATGTGGGCGGCGTCGTTGGATTCGACGAGCACGTTCGGCGCTACCGATCACACGACAAGCAGGACGTGGGGCGCGGGTCAGTCGAGCGTGGCGAAGCTGAAGCCCTTGCTGCGCAGTTCGCGGATCAATGCCGGCAGAGCGGCGGCGGTGAGCTTCTTCGGAGCGGCGTCGTGCATCAGCACGACCATCACATTGGGGCTGCCCTCCTCGACCCAGTCGTCGATGACGGCGGCGACGAACTCCTCCTCGGTACCGGGCATCCGGGTCGATGCGTCGTAACTGTTGGCGTTCCAGTCGAGCCAGTGCACCTGCTGGGCCGCCAGGGCCCGGTCGGCGGGGGCCAGGTTCTGCCAGGAGAGGTGCCCACCCGGGTACCGGTAGCAGTGGGCGAAGAAGTCCTCCCCCAGCACGTCCCGGGTTCTGTCGAGCACCCACGCGTGGTCGGCCACGATGGCGTCGGCGTTGCCGCTGCGCCCGGGGTAGAGCCGGTGGTAGTCGTGGTGGAAGGTATGCATGCACACCGAGTGCCCCTCGGCGATCTGCCGGTGCACGATCGGTTCGGTGGCGGACCCGATCGAGC
>JAAYAO010000001.1 GCA_012719335.1 Propionibacterium sp.
ACCATGGTCAGGTAACCCGCCGGACACCGAAGTGAGGATCGAGCACCGGGGTGAGCACCGCTTCACGAAGCTCACCCCGGCGCTTCACTATCGTCACCACGCTGCTTCAAAATGCACGTTCGGAACAGTCGCGCTTTTCAGGGATGACCGTGACGATTCCGCGCTCACGCAGGTGACTGCGGATCACACCCGTGGCGTAGCCACGGTCAGCCAGGACAACATCCGGGCGAGTCCTCGCCCGCCCCGGGCCCGGGCGGGGAACGTGGATTTCTTCCAACACGGTCTGCAGCATCGCCCCGTCGTTGCGCTGGCCGCCGGTGACCACCAGCGACAGTGGACGACTGTGCCCGTCGACGCCGGCATGAATCTTGCTCGACAGTCCGCCACGCGACCTGCCGATGCCGTGACCTGCCGGTTCAGTCAGTGCCAGGGGCAGATTCTTGTGATTCGATCGAGCCCCCTGTGTCCTGCTCGGGTCGGGTTGTGTTCGTGGCGTGCTGGTGGGCCCGGGTGATGGAGGCGTCGATGGAGACGTTCCAGTCGATCTTGCCTTCGGCGTCGGCCAGGGTCAGCAGGTAAGTCAGGATCGTGTCCCAGGTGCCGTCGGCGCTGTAGCGGCGGTGGCGTTTCCAGACCGTTTGCCAGGGGCCGTATTCCTCGCGGGGAAGATCCCGCCACGGGATGCCGGTGCGGTAGCGGTAGATGATGCCCTCGACGATGAGCCGACTGTTGCGAAACGGCCGGCCTCGTCGGCCATCGCTGCTGGGTAGGAGGGTCTCAATAGTCTCCCATTGGTGGTCGGTCAGGACGCGAAAACGGCTCTTGGTGTCACTCACCGATCCAGTATCGCCCCGCCAACCAACCTATTTAGGAGACACGCCCTAGAGGGTTTCGACGACTTCTTCGAAGCCCAGGCGCGGCAGGCGGTCGAACCAGGCGCCTTCCTCGGCGGGCTTGCCCATGTTGATGGCGACGAGCACGCGGTGGCGGCCGTCGGGGAAGAATTCCTTGGAGAGGGCCTCGGCGTCCATGCCGGTCATCGGGCCAGCGGCGAGACCTGCGGCGCGGATACCGATGATGGCGTAGCCGATCTGCAGGCCGGCGTTGAGCTCGGCGGTGCTGACACGGCCGGCCTCGTCGTCGGCGAAGATGTCGCGGGCGCCCTCGAAGTGCGGGAAGACCTTCGGCAGCTCATCGTGGAAGTCGATGTCCGCAGCCAGGAGAGCGACGGCAGGGGCCTGCTCGGCCTTCTTGCGGTTCCCCTCCGCCAGGTGCGGCAGCAGGCGGGCCTTGGCCTCCTCGGAACGCACGACCACGACGCGCAGCGGCTGGATGTTCATGGAGGTCGGTGCCCACTTGACCAGGTCGAAGATCGCATTGATCTGCTCGTCGGTGACCGGCTCATCGGTGAAGGCGTTGGCGGTGCGGGCCTCCCGGAACAGGATGTTCTGGGCTTCCTCGTTGATGACGAGGGGAGTCTTGTTATCGGTGTCAGTCATACATACAAGAACTCCCTGTTCAGCTGCTCCATTCCCGGAATTAGGGTGACCTTTGTCACGGGGTGTGGCCCAGCCGTTCCCGCTCGGCGGCGATGATCGCCTCGGCGAGCTGCCCCTCAGTGATGTCGACGGCGTCATGCACCTGGGCGGATTCGCTGGGGCGGGCGTAGGTGTCGAAAAGCTGGGCCTTGCCTGCGAGCATCTCCAGCATGCGTTCATCCACGGTGTCATCACCGATGAGGCGGTGCACCAGCACCGTGGAGGTCTGCCCCATGCGGTGGGCGCGG
>JAAYAO010000149.1 GCA_012719335.1 Propionibacterium sp.
ACCACCGCGCTGGACGTGACCGTGCAGGCCCGGGTGCTGCGGGTGCTGGACGAGGTGCTCACCGCCGACGGCGCCGCCTGCCTGTTCATCAGCCACGACCTGGCCGTGGTCGCCCAGGTCTGCTCGCGGGTCGCGGTGATGCTGGACGGGCGGATCGTCGAACAGGGCACCGTCGATGAGGTCTTCGACAACCCGCAACACCGATACACCCAGGGCCTGGTGGCGACCTCCCGGCTGGACCGGGTCGAACCAGGCACCCGACTGCCGGTGGTCGGCGACTTCTGGAAGCGGGACGAATCATGAGCGCACCGGTGTACCAGCTCGACCGGGTGAATCGGATCTTCGGCACCACCCACGCGGTGCGCGATGTCGGATTCGACCTCGCCCCCGGGCAACGCCTCGGCATCGTGGGGGAGTCGGGGTCGGGCAAATCCACCCTGCTGCGGATGATGGCCGCCCTGGACCACCCCACGTCCGGGCAGATCCGCTTCGACGGGCAACGCATCGACAACCTCGCCGAACGGCATCTGGCCTTCCTGCGCTCCCGGGTACAGGTGGTTTTCCAGGATCCCCGCTCGTCGCTGAACCCGCGGATGAAGGTCGGCGACATCATTACCGAACCGTTGCGCTCCCGGTTGTTGCGCGGACGCACCGGGGTGGCCGACCCCCGCGCCCGGCTGCGGCAGGTGCTGGACGAGGTGGGCCTGCCGTCCGATTCGGCCAACCGGTACCCGCACGAGTTCAGTGGCGGTCAGCGGCAGCGGATCGCGATCGCGCGGGCCCTGGCGCCGCGTCCGCGGGTGTTGTTGGCCGACGAACCGGTGTCGGCGCTGGACGTGTCGGTGCGCGCCCAGGTGCTGAACCTGCTCACCGACCTGGTTGCCGAGTACGGGCTGACCACCGTGTTCGTCAGCCACGACCTGCAGGTGGTGCGCCATGTCTGCGACACGGTGGCGGTGCTGCGGCGCGGTGAGATCGTCGAATCGGGCCCGATCGAGCAGGTCTACGACCACCCTGGCCACGAATACACCCGTGAACTGCTCGCCGCGATTCCGCGGCTACGATGACACGCGTGCGTGCACTGCTACTTGAGAACATCCATCACGACGCCGCCAACCTGCTCGAACAGCGCGGTTACCAGGTGGAAACCCGCAAGGGAGCCCTCGACGAGGACGAGCTGATCGAGGCCCTCGACGGGGTCGACCTGCTCGGCATCCGGTCGAAGACCAACGTCACCGCCAAGGTGCTGGCCAACGCCGCGCACCTGGCCGCGGTGGGCGCCTTCAGCGTCGGCACCAACCAGATCGATCTGGACTCGGCCACCGAGCACGGCACCGCGGTGTTCAACGCCCCGTACTCCAACACCCGGTCGGTGGTGGAGCTGGTGATCGGCCAGATCATCGCGATGGCCCGCCGGATTCCCGAACGCAACGAGGCACTGCACGCCGGCACCTGGTTGAAGTCGGCCACCGGATCGCACGAGGTGCGCGGCCGGACGCTGGGCATCGTCGGGTACGGCAATATCGGCACCCAGTTGTCGGTGCTGGCCGAGGCCATCGGTATGCGGGTGTTCTTCTACGACATCGTCGACCGGCTCGCGCTGGGCAATGCGCAGCGCTGCAACTCCCTGGAGGAGTTGCTGGAGAAGGTCGAAACCGTGTCCCTGCACGTGGACGGACGCCCGGCCAATACCAACCTGATCGGGGCCGAACAGTTCGCCCGGATGCGTCCGCGCACCTTGTTCCTCAACCTCTGCCGCGGCAACGTGGTCGACCACGAAGCCCTGCGCGACGCCCTGCTGTCGGGGCACATCGCCGGTGCGGCGATCGACGTGTTCCCCGAGGAGCCGAAGGCCAGCGGGGACTCCTTCGAGTCGTACCTGCAGGGGCTGGACAACGTGATCCTGACCCCGCACATCGGTGGATCCACCGAGGAGGCCCAGCAGGACATCGGCCATTTCGTGGCCGGCAAGCTGCGCGACTACGCCGAGACCGGGTCGACCATCATGTCGGTCAACCTGCCCGAGGTGGGGGTCGGCGCCGACCTGCCCGGCTGCCGGGTACTGCACCTGCACCGCAACGTGCCCGGTGTGTTGGCCACCACCAACCAGGTCTTCGGTGACGCCGGGGTCAACATCGACCGTCAGCAACTCGCCACCCGTGGGGAGCTCGGCTACGTGGTCACCGACCTCGCCGGCGACCTGCCCCAGTCGGCCCTGGACGCCCTGCTGGCCCTGCCCGAAACCGTGCGCCTGACCACCGTCGGACGCTGACGCCGGTCGAGGGGTATTGCGTCGGTTGAGCTCGTCGAAACCAGCAACACCGAGGGGTCAGATCTGGACGGTGGGCTCGTTCTCGTCGTCCTCGGGCAGGGCCAGCCGGTCGGCGACGTCGTCGTGCAGCAGGCCGTTGGTGGCGATCGCGCCGGGGCCGACCGGGCCGGGCACGTTGTCGACGCTGGTGAAACGGCCGCCGGCCTCGGTCACCACGATCGAGCAGGCCGCCATGTCGTGCAGGGCCAGTTCGGGTTCGGCGGCCAGATCGACAGCTCCCTCGGCGACCAGCATGTACGACCAGAAATCACCGTAGGCGCGGGTTCGCCAGCAGTCCCGCATCAGGTCGACGAAACCCTGACCCCGGCCGGATTCGATCCAGCCGTGCAGCGAGGAGTACGACAGCGAGGCGTCCGAGATCGTGCCGACCTTGGACACCTGACAGGGACGCGCCGAGGTCAGCGACCGTCCGGTGTAAGCACCCGAGCCCTTGGCCGCCCACCAGCGACGGTTCAGCGCCGGGGCGGACACCACCCCGACGATCACCTCGTCGCCGTCCATCAGCGCGATCAGCGACGCCCACACCGGCACCCCGCGGACGAAGTTCTTGGTGCCGTCGATCGGGTCGATCACCCACCGGCGCGGGCCACTGCCGGTGTCCTCGCGTTCCTCACCGTGCACCGCATCGCGGGGTCGGGAGCGACTCAGGGTGGCCCGGATCGCGTCCTCGACGGCCACATCGGCATCGGACACCGGCGACAGGTCGGGTTTGGTGCTGACCTTCAGATCGACGGCCCGGAACCGTTCCATCGTGATCGAGTCGGCTTGATCGGCCAAGGTGTGCGCCAGGCGCAGGTCTTCCCCCGTCATGGCTTCGACCCTACTGGCTGGCGTGCCCGAGCGCGGCGCTGCCCACAAGACGGTGAGGCGCACCCCGCAGCCCTCAGGCCCAATCCTCCTGGTTGGAGCGGGCGGCCAGAATCCGGCGCACCGAATCGACCCGGGCGGGGGCGGCATCCCCGCGGGTCAGGGCGGCATCCAGACCGCAATCGGGGGCGCCCTCCTCGTGGGTGCAGCCGCGCGGGCAATCGGCGGCGAACGGTGCCAGGTCGGTGAAGGCGGCGAAGATCCGGTCGGGGGTGACATGGCTCAGCCCGAAGGAGCGCACCCCGGGGGTGTCGATCACCCAGCCCGGATCGTCCTCGTGCCCCTCGATCGGCGGCAACTGCAGGGCGACCGCCGAGGTGGAGGTGTGCCGGCCCCGTCCGGTGACCACGTTCACATGCCCGACGGCCCGCTCGGCCTCGGGGATCAGGGCATTGACCAGGGTCGACTTGCCGACCCCGGAGTGGCCGATGAACACCGAGATCCGGCCCGCCAACCGTTCCCGCATCCCGGCCGGGTCGACCCCGATCCGTACGACCTCGATCGGCACGTCCAGCGGTGCGTAGGCCGCGACCAGCTCGTCGGGCGCGGCGAGGTCGGCCTTGGTCAGGCACAGCAACGGCTCCAACCCGCCCTCGTAGGCGGCGACCAGGATCCGGTCGATCATGCCGGTGCGCGGGGGAGGGTCGGCCAGGGCGGTGACGATCACCAACTGGTCGGCATTGGCCACCACCGGACGCTCGTAGGGGTCGTCATCGTCGGCGGTGCGCCGCAACATGGTGGTGCGGTCGAGCACCTCGACGATCCGGGCCAGGGTGCCCTCGGTGCCGGAGACGTCGCCGTCGAGCCGCACCCGGTCGCCGACGATCACGCCCTTGCGGCCCAGCGAGCGGGCCTTGGCCGCGGTCACCCGGGTGCCCTCGGTCAGGCAGCGATACCGGCCCCGGTCGATGCCGAGCACGATGCCGACGGGTAGTTCGGAATAGTTGGGCCGGTCCTTGGTGCGGGGGCGGCTGCGGCGGGGACGGTCGAAGGACTCCGGGTCCTCGTCGTAGTCCTCCCAGCGGTCGCTCACCGACTGCCTTCCGGTGCCTCGGCCGCATCCTCGGCGGCCTGTTCGGCGGCGGCCTCGGCCTTCAACCACTGTTCCGACTGGGCCAGCATGTCGAGCCAGCGCTGCGGGAAGTCGGGCATCGTCTTCGAGGTCGAACCGATGTCGTCGATGGTGATGCCGTCCACCACCAGGCCCAGTACCGCGGCGCAGTGCGCCATCCGGTGATCGTCGTAGGACCGGAATTCGCCACCGTGCAGCAGCCGGGCGTGCACCGACAAGCCGTCATTGTTCTCGATCACATGCCCGCCGAGCTCGTTCAGCTCCACGTGCAGGGCCTGCAACCGGTCGGTTTCGTGGCCGCGGATGTGACCCACACCGGTGATCCGGGTGTTGCCGTCGGCCAGGGCGGCGATCGCCACCACCACCGGGGTCAGTTCGCTGGCCGCGGTCAGGTCGAGTTCCCCGGCCCCGTGCAGCCGGTGCCCGCCGGTGACGGTCAGGCCGCGTTCGTCCAGCACCACCTCGGCGCCGAACCGGGTCAGGATCTCGCGCAACAGGTCACCGGGCTGGTGGGTCTCGGCCGGCCAGTCGGTGACGGTCACCGAACCGCCGGTGACCGCCGCGGCGGCCAGGAAGGGGGCGGCATTCGACAGGTCGGGTTCGACCACCGTGTCCATCGCCCGGATCGGCCCGGGGGCGACGATCCACCGGTCGGGGTGGGAGTCGTCGATCACCACGCCGCGTTCGCGCAGCATCGCCACGGTCATGTCGATGTGCGGACGCGACGGCAGGGTCGGGCCGACATGCTGAATGTCCACGCCACGGACGTAGCGTGCCCCGGCCAGCAACAAACCGGAGATGTACTGGCTGGAGGTGCTCGAATCGATCCGGATCGCCCCACCGGGCAGATCCGGGCGGCCCAGCACCGCGAAGGGCAGCGATTCGGCGTCGTCGATCACCGCGCCCATGTCGGCCAGGGCGTCGATCAACGGCCGCATCGGACGGGTGCGGGCCGCCTCGTCACCGTCGAACAGGATCGCGCCCTCACTGATCGCCGCCAGTGGCGGCACGAACCGCATCACGGTGCCGGCCAGGCCGCAGTCGATGATCCCGTCGCCGTGCAATTGCCGTGGCGGGGTGATGTGCCACTCGTCGCCCGAGTCGTCGATCTGCACGCCCAATTGCCGCAATGCGGCACGCATCAGCCGGGTGTCGCGGGCGTCGAGGCCACCCCGCACCGTGGACGGGCCGTCCGACAGCGCCGCGAGCAGCAGCACCCGGTTCGTTTCCGACTTCGAACCCGGCACCGAGACGGTGGCATGCACCCGCTGTTCGGCGATCGGTGCCGGCCACGCCGAATGCAGGGCACGGCGAGGTCGGGGGTTGGGCGAGGAAGTCACAACAGATCGACGTACCCCTCAGGAGGTGATGGCCTTGCGAGCGGCCTTGGCCTGCTTGCGGGCTTCCTTCTTGGCCTTGTTGGCTTCCTTGGTGATCCGCTTCTTGGCCTTGCGGGTCTGGTCGGTGAGCTTCTCGGTACCGGCCTGGGCGCGCCACGCCAGCGAGGGCTTGCCCTCGGTGTCCTGGGAGGCGAGCAACACCCCGCCGAGCAGCGACACGTTGCCCACGAAGGAATCGTTGTTGGGCACGCCACCACCGAAGGGGCTCGACCCGATGGTGCGCGGCAGCGAGGACGCCGCGAGCAGTGCGGCACCGAGGCGACGGCCCTTACCGGTGGCCAGCATCGCGGCACCGGCGAGCTGGGCGACACCGCCCAGCCGCACCAGGGTGGCGGTGTCGGTGGGGATGGAGGCGGCCACTTCGGCCGGGGCGTAGCGCTTGACCATCGGCACCACGGTGTCGGCCACCGGCTGTACGGTCGGCACAACGGACTCCGGGTCGCGAAGGGCCTGGACGCCGCGCACGGCGTAGACGCTGGCGAGCATGGATCGGGCAACGAATCGCAAGAGGCTCATACCTTCTTTCTACCGGTTCCGCGGGCTGTGGACAACATGCTGATCCGATTGGCGACCCCCGGTGGCGGCGCTGCGACGCATGTCACAATGCCCCCATGTGTGGGCGTTATGCGGCTGCTGCCGACCTGACCGAGCTGGTCGAACGCTTCTCGGTGGTGGAAGTCACCGGCGAACCACCGCCACCACGGTGGAACATCGCCCCGACCGATCCGGTGTCGGTGGTCACCGCACGTCGTGACGAGCCCGGTAGGGCGTTGCGGGTGGTGCGGTGGGGGCTGGTGCCGTCCTGGTCGAAGGGGCCCGGTGAGAAGCGGGCCCCGCTGATCAATGCCCGCGCCGAAACGGTCACCGAGAAACCCAGTTTCCGCAAGGCCTTCGCGGCGCGGCGCTGCATCGTGCCGATGGACGGCTACTACGAATGGCGGGGGGCCACCGAGGCCGGCAAACAGGTGCGCCAACCCTGGTTCCTGCACCGCCGCGACGGTGCCGGGGCGGCCACCGCCGGCATCTACGAGTGGTGGCGCGACGACTCCCTGCCCTCGGATCACCCGCAGGCCTGGTTGCCCAGTTGCGCGATCCTCACCACCGAGGCGACCGATGACATCGGCCACCTGCACGACCGAATGCCGGTACTGCTCGAACCCGAACACTGGACCGATTGGCTGACCGCCGAGCCGACCGACGCCGAACTGCTGCTGCGGCAGCGCACCGAGGCGATGTCGGGCCTGCTCACCGCCCACCCGGTCTCGCGCCGGGTGAACAAGGTCGGCCGGGAAGGTGCGGATCTGGTCGAGGCGATCGACCCGGCCTGAGCCGCCGTGCAGAAGTTGGCGACTGTCGGCGTGACTGAAAACGACACGATTCAGCACCCTCGTGACCATAGTGTCGACGGACCCTCGAAATCGTGTCGTTTTCAGTCACCACCCGAGCCGGCACGCCCGATCGGGCCCGGGAAGGCGCCCCGAGTATTGCCGGGCAACTCGGGACCAAAGGCTCATCAGCGATATGACCAAGGGCCCATTGACTCCCCGGGCCGGTGCCGGGCAGAGCCGGAACGCTTCGGCGAGGGCGGGAATATGCCCCACCCGAACAGGTGTTGTACTCGGCATGGTGATCACCGAGGCCCGCACCGCGAAGCAATCAGCGGTACTCTCGTACGTGATGAACCTGCCCATTGAGCCTGATTCACCCACCAGTGGACGAGCCGGGGAGCACGACACCGAGCTCGCGACCGCCACGCCCGACGAGGCCGAGGCGCGATCTGTTGAGCACGAAACGGTCGAGCACGAAACCGATGAGGAACTCGCCGAACGCTTCGAACGCGACGCGATGGAATACCTCGACCAGTTGTACGGCGCCGCCCTGCGAATGACCCGCAACCCGGCCGATGCCGAGGATGTGGTTCAGGAGGCCTACCTGCGGGCCTTCCAGTCCTTCCGCCAGTTCACCCCCGGCACCAACCTGCGGGCCTGGCTGTACCGGATCCTGACCAACACCTACATCAACTCCTACCGCAAGAAGCAGCGCCAGCCGCAGCTCTCCGACGGTGAGGGCGTGGAGGATTGGCAGTTGCACCGGGCCGCCGGGCACGACGCGGTGGGCCTGCGGTCGGCCGAGATGGAGGCCCTCGACCAGTTGCCCGACAGCGCGGTCACCGAGGCCCTCAACGAACTGCCCGACACCTTCCGGCTCGCGGTCTACCTCGCCGATGTCGAGGGCTTCTCCTACAAGGAGATCGCCGAGATCATGGAGACCCCGATCGGCACCGTGATGAGCCGGCTCAACCGGGGCCGCAAGCAGTTGCGCGAACTGTTGGCCGACCACGTCCGCGACCGTGGCCTGTTGCGAAGCGGGGCGACACAGTGAACAACGAGATCGACTGCACCGCCGCGCTGCGCAAGATGTTCGAGTTTCTGGACTCGGAGATGACCGACATCGACGCCGACGAGGTGCGCCATCACCTCAACATGTGTGCCGAATGCCTCGACGAGTTCGACTACCAGATGGCCGTGCGGGCCGTGGTGCAACGCAGTTGCCGCTGTGAGGCGCCGGCCGAACTGCGCGCCAAGGTGGTGGCCAATCTGCGGATCACCACGATTTCGGTGACCAAACAGTTCAGGCCCCCGTCCCCGTGAGGGGAGAGGGCCTGCCACTGATCGAATACTCAGGCGTTGGGGCGCTTGCCGCTGTTCGCCTTGTTCTTGCGACGGGCCTTACGCTTACGTCCACGCTTGCTCATGTGGGCCTCCTCATGGGTGATACCTCCGGCCGACGACCGGCACAGCGACCCATTGTGCCACGATTCGCCAAGGGGCCGGTACAGCCGAGGGATCGGAGGAGCGTGTTCGGGAACAGGTGGTCGAGATGCCGTCGATGACGAGGTTGTTGGCCGAGCACACCGAGTTGGCACCCCATCAGGTGGAGCACCTCAAACGGCTGGTGCGCGAATGGCACCTGGTGGCCGACCTGGCCTTCTCCGACTTGGTGTTGTGGGTGCCCGACGAGGACCCGAACATCATGTGGGCGGTCGCCCAGATCCGTCCGACCACCGGCGCGACCGCGGTGCTGGAAGACGTGGTGGGCGAGTCGATCACCTACGAGCCGGAGGAACTGGTCGTGCAGGCCTTCCTCTCCGGGGAGACCGTGGCCACCAGCGACAACCAGCTCTCCACCGGCATCCCGGTCGACATCCACGCCCGTCCGGTGATTCTGGACGGACAGGTGATCGCGGTTCTGGAACAACACACCAACCGGATCGCGGTGCGAGCCCTGGGGGCGATGGAGGATTCCTACGTCGAGATCGCCGAATTGCTGATCAAGATGATCGGCCGCCACGAGTTCCCGATGGCCGGGGAACCGTTCCACCCCGGGTACTCGCCCCGGGTCGGTGACGGCCTGATCTGGATGGACGCGATGGGCAACATCATCTACGCCAGCCCCAATGCGGTGTCGAGTTATCGCCGGCTCGGTTTCACCCTCGACCTGCTCGACATCACCGGTCAGGAACTCATCGAACAAGCCATGCCCGACCGGAACGTCGACGCCCTGGCGTTGATTCGGGGCAACCAGGTGCGCGAGTTCACCGTGCAACAACCCCAGGTCGGCCTGCGCGGGCGGTTGCTGCCACTGCGCGAACTGCCCGAGGGGGCCGAGGAGTCGGTGTCGGCCGGTGCGGTGGTACTGGTGCGCGACATCACCGAGGTGCTGCGTCAGGAACGCGAACTGGTCACCAAGGACGCCACGATTCGTGAGATCCACCACCGGGTGAAGAACAACCTGCAGACGGTGGCCGCCCTGCTGCGGATGCAGTCGCGCCGGATGGAGTCGGCCGAATCCCGGCAGGCCCTGGGGGAGGCGATGTCGCGGGTGGCCGCGATCGCCGCGGTGCACGAGTTGTTGTCCCAGAGCTACGACGAGGACGTGCTCTTCGACGATGTGGCCGACCGGGTGATGAAGATGGTCTCCGACGTCGCCGGCCCCGGTGTGCGGGTGCGCCGGGAGGGGAGCTTCGGTTCGGTGTCGGCGGAGTCGGCCACCGCATTGTCGCTGGTGGTCACCGAGCTGTGCCAGAACTCGATCGAGCACGGCCTGGCCGGTGAACCCGGTGAGGTGATCGTGCAGGCCGACGGTAACGGCGGCTGGCTCGAGGTGTCGGTGCTGGACGCCGGCCGCGGCTTGCCGCCGGATTTCTCGACCGATCGGTTGACCAGCCTGGGGTTGTCGATCGTGCGGAGTTTGGTGACCGATCTGGACGGCACCTTCGAGCTCGTCCCACGGGACGGACGGGGGAGCGCGGCGATCATCCGCATTCCGCGGGCCGCGGGCCGGCGACAGGTCGACCCGGACGGGGAATGATCGTCCGGCGCGGGGCGTGCGAGAGGGGCTCAGGCGCTGCGGACGCGGCTGCGGGCCGCGCGGCGCTTCAGGGCGCGACGCTCGTCCTCGCTCAGTCCACCCCAGACACCATGGTCCTGCCCGGCCTCCAAAGCCCATTGCAGGCATGCCTCGCGGACATCGCAGCGCATGCACACTTTCTTGGCTTCTTCGATCTGCAGGAGGGCCGGGCCGGTGTTCCCGATCGGGAAGAACAGCTCCGGGTCCTCTTCCAGACAGGCTGCCTCATGGCGCCAATCCATACTGACTCGTACTCCTTACTTAGGGGGCCGATCCACTCTGCGCACTCCGTGCCGTCGCTGCCACGGAATCCGACGGGTAAGGTCGGCGGACTAAGCTAAGCAAGGCTTTCAAGCCAACACAAGACCCCCGAGCGACTCTTACGTCACAAAACCCGAGTATCCAGTTACTGTAACCGGGGATTGACGTAGGACGAAATCGGTGCTGGTGGGGCTGCTGTGACAGCTTTTTCGGCCTGCGAAACGTTCGGTAAAGGCTTGTTAGAGTGCCGGCCGCCGGGTGCCGGGAGGTCGCCCCTCGCGGGGTGATGCGAATCACTGCGCGGGACGGTTCGCAGAACCCACTGTGTGGAACACCGCTAAGCTGGGCCAATGCCCTCCCTCGGCCCGCCCGCCTCCCGACTGCTGCAGATCGCCACCTTCGCGCTGTGGTTCCTCGGCGTTGTCGCGCTGGTGTTGGCCGTCGCCGAAGCGGCCTCGATCCAGTGGCACCGGGCCGTGGTCGGGGGCGGCGCCACCATCATGTTGGTGCTGTACGCCGCCGCGATGGCGGTGATCGGCCGGGGCCTGTGGCAGGGACGCCGGTGGTCCCGCGGGCCGGCCGCAGCCTTCAGCCTGGTGCAGTTGCCGGTGGCCTGGTCGTTCCTGACCGGTGAAACCACCCCGCTGACCACCGCGATCGGCATCGGCCTGGCCGTACTGTCGGTGCTGGTGCTGGTGTGCGTATTGCACCCGTCGACCACCCGGATCATGATTCCGCAAGCCGAACTGGACGAAGCCGCCGAAGCCCGCGCCGAGGCCCTGCGCGCCCGCGAGGAGGACCGCGCCAAGCGCGCCGAACAGCGCGCCAAACGACGCAAATAGCCCGGAGCGAGCGTGTCCTGGACGGCGGTTGAGCCGGACGCGGAGCGTCCGTGTCGAAACCATCGTGTACGTGCCGGGGCTTCGGCACAGCGGGACCAGCGCCCGTCCGAGCTACTCGTCCTCGTCGTCGTCGAGGCGGGCCAGCCAGGTGGCCAGCCGCTCGACGGGCACCTCGAACTCGGGGTTGAGGTCGACGAAGAAGGTGAACTGCTCGGCCAGCCAGGCGAAGGAGACCTGTTCGTCCCCCCGCCTGGCGGTCAGCTCCTCGATTCCGCGATCGGTGAAGTACATCAGGCCCGGAAGGCTTCGGCCAGCAACGCCTTCTGCTGGTCGATGTGCACCTTGAGGGTGCCCACCGACGGAGCCGAGGAGGCCGGCCGGCAGATGCCCTGCATCTCCCAATCACGGTCGGGGGCCTTGGCCTTCAGATCCGGCAGCAGGTTGAGCTGCAGGAACGGCCAGGCGCCCTGGTTCTCGGGCTCCTCCTGCACGAACCGAATGTCGGTGACGTGGGCGAAGGGCTTCATCACCTCGATCAGCGCATCGGTGGCCAACGGGTAGAGCCGTTCCAGGGTCACGATCGCGACCTCTTCGTTCTGGCCCAGCTTGTCGCGTTCGGCCACCAGATCCCAGCGCACCTTGCCCGAGCAGACCAGCACCTTGCGCACCTTGCTCGGGTCGGTGATCGTCGGGTCCGGCAGGGACGGCTGCCACGAGCCCTCGGTGAAGTCCTCCGGCATCGACACCGCCATCTTGTTGCGCAGCATCGACTTCGGGGTGGCGATCACCAGCGGACGGTGCCAGTTCACCCGGGCGTGGGTACGCAGCAGGTGGAAGTGGCTGGCCGGGGTGGACGGCACGCAGACCGCGAGCGCGTCCTCGGCCGACAGTTGCAGGTACCGCTCGATCCGGGCGGAGGAGTGGTCCGGGCCCTGGCCCTCGTACCCGTGCGGCAGCAACAGCACCACACCGGAGAGCTGGCCCCACTTGGCCTGACCGGAGGAGATGAACTCGTCGATGATGGTCTGCGCCCCGTTGGCGAAGTCACCGAACTGTCCCTCCCACAGCACCAGCGCGTCCGGGCGGGCCACCGAGTAGCCGTACTCGAAGCCCATCGCGGCGTACTCGCTGAGGAGCGAGTCGAAGACCTGGAACTTGCCCTGATCGTCACTGAGGTGCTTCAACGGCACCCAGGACTCACCGGTGACCCGGTCGACGATCGCGGCGAAGCGCTGGCTGAAGGTGCCACGACGCGAATCCTGACCGGTCAACCGCACCGGACGACCGTCCATCAGCAACGAACCGAGCGCGAGCAGTTCGGCGGTGGCCCAGTCGATCGGGCCCTGGGTGATCGCGGCCGAGCGGCGCTGCAACTGGGGCAGCACCTTCGGGTGCACGGTGAACCCCTCGGGGAAGTTCACGTACGCGTCGGCGATGGTCTTCATGGTTTCCATCGAGATCGCGGTGTACTGGTCGTACTCGCTCTTGGTCGGGTACGCCGGCACGCGCTGGTAGTCCTCGTCGAAACCGTTGTCGCTGTCGTCGCGCAACTCCTTGAACACCGACTCCAACCGGTGCTGGAAGCGGCTCAACACGTCCTCGGCGTCCTCCACCGAGATCAGGCCACGGCCGATCAGCGATTCGGTGTACAGCTTGCGCGACGACCGCTTGTTCTCGATCAGGTCGTACATCAACGGCTGGGTGAAGCTCGGGTCGTCACCCTCGTTGTGGCCGCGGCGGCGGTAGCAGACCAGGTCGATCACGACGTCCTTGTTGAATTCCTGGCGGAACTCGAAGGCCAATCGGGCCACCCGGATGCAGGCCTCGGGGTCGTCACCGTTGACGTGGAAGATCGGCGCGTTGATCGTCTTGGCCACATCGGTGGAGTAGTAGGACGAGCGCGACTCGGCCGGCGAGGTGGTGAAGCCGACCTGATTGTTGACCACCACGTGCACGGTGCCGCCGGTGCGGTAACCGCGCAACTGTGACATCTGCAGGGTTTCGACGACCACACCCTGACCGGCGAAGGACGCATCGCCGTGCATCAGGATCGGCAGCACCGGGAACTCGTAGCTGCGGTCGAGCACGTCCTGCTTGGCGCGGGTGATGCCCTGCAGCACGGGGTTGACCGCCTCCAGGTGGGACGGGTTGGCGGCCACCGAGGTGATCACCGTCGAGCCGTCCAGGGCGACGAACTTGCCCTCGGCGCCCAGGTGGTACTTCACGTCACCCGAACCCTGCACGGTGCGCGGGTCGATGTTGCCCTCGAACTCGCGGAAGATCTGGCCGTAGGACTTGCCGACGATGTTGGCCAGCACGTTCAACCGGCCGCGGTGCGGCATACCGATCGCGACCTCGTCCAGCCCGTTCTGGGCGGCCAGGTCACAGATCTCGTCCAGCAGCACGATCGCCGACTCGCCACCTTCGAGGCTGAACCGCTTCTGCCCGACGAACTTCGTCTGCAGGAAGGTTTCGAAGATCTCGGCCTCGTTCAGCTTGTCCAGAATCCGCAGGTGCTCCTCGCGGGGCAGGTCCTGGTGGGGCTGTTCGACGCGCTGCTGAATCCACTTGCGCTGCTCGGGGTCGACGATGTGCATGTACTCGATGCCGATGGTGCGGCAGTACGAGTCGCGCAGCACGTCCAGAATGTCGCGCAGCTTCATGAACGGCCGGTCGGCGCCACCGAAGGAGCCGGTGGCGAACTCGCGGTCCAGATCCCACAGGGTCAGCGAGTGGGTCTCGGTTTCCAGGTCGATGTGGCCGCGTTCGTGGTACTCCAGCGGGTCGATGTCGGCCAGGATGTGGCCGCGGGTGCGGTAGGAGTTGATCAACTCCAGCACCCGGGCCTGCTTGGAGATCATGTCGTCGCGGTGGGCGGAGATGTCGGTCGTCCAGCGCACCGGCATCATCGGCACCCGCAGGGAACGGAAGATGTCGTCCCAGAACCGGTCGGCACCGAGCAGCAACTGGTGGATCCGGTTCAGGAACTCACCCGACTGGGCGCCCTGGATCACCCGGTGGTCGTAGGTCGAGGTCAGGGTGCAGATCTTGCCCACCCCCATCTCGGCGAGCCGTTCGGCGTCGGCACCCTCGAACTCCGGCGGGTAGGCGATCGAGCCCATTCCGACGATCGTGCCCTGACCCGACATCAGCCGCGGCACCGAGTGGTGGGTGCCCATCGGGCCGGGGTTGGTCAGCGACACGGTGGTGCCGGCGAAATCGTCCAGGGTCAGTGAGTTGCTGCGGGCCTTGCCGACCAGGGCCTCGTAGGCGCTCCAGAACTGGGCGAAGTCGAGGTTGCCGGCGTCCTTGATCGAGGGGACGAGCAACTGACGGGTGCCGTCGGGCTTGGTCAGGTCGATGGCCAGGCCGAGGTTGATCTGCCCGGGGGTGACCAGGGTCGGCTTGCCGTCCACCTCCTCGTACGAGCTGTTCATCGCCGGCACCGACTTCAGCGCCTGCACGATTGCGTAACCGATCAGGTGGGTGAACGACACCTTGCCGCCGCGGGCGCGCTTGAGGTGGTTGTTGATCAGGGTGCGCTGGTCGATGACCAGCTTCATCGGCACGGTGCGCACGCTGGTGGCGGTCGGCACGACCAGCGAGGCTTCCATGTTCTTCGCGGTGCGCATCGGCGCGCCGCGCAGGGTGGTCTTGGTGGCCTCGGTGCTGGCCGCGGCCGGACGATGCGACGGCGAGGGCGGGTCGGCGGGCACACCACCGGAGGTGCCGGGCTTGCTGGGCCGGGCGTCCTTGACCTTGTTCGGCGGTTCGACGCTCGACTTGCGGGAGGAACCGTCGGCGGTCGAGGCGGTCGGTTTGGCCGGGGCCGGCTTCTTCGCGGGGGCCTGCTGGGCGGGCTTGGCCGCGGGGGCGGCGGGCTTCGCGGCAGGTTTGGCTTCGGGCTTCGCAGCGGCAGGCTTGGCGGGGGCGGACGTGGCGGCGGGCTGCTTGGCAGCTCCGGGAGCGCGCTCGGCGAAGAAATCTTGCCAGGTCTCGTCGACCGAGGTCGGATCTTGGGAGTACTGCTCGAACATCTCCTCGATCAGCCAGTCATTGGCGCCGAAGTCGTTGTCCGAGGATGCATCGTGGGCGGGAGCCACAATCGCCTTCTTCCGTGCTTGTCACTTGTGTGGGATGCAGTCGAACCTGCCGGTGGCAAGACTAGCCCACCGGGGCCGGTGGTCTGGTGGTCGTACCGCCGTGGCGAACAGTTTTCCATGCCTGGCTACAAATCCATCCGGTGGCCAGTAAAATCACCACATTGCGGATGGTCAACAGCACCACCGCGGCGACCGTGGCGGGCCCGGCCGCGCCGTTGACGATCAGCGCGTCGTACAGGAACGGATAGATCGCCTGGGTGAGGGCGCTGAGCACCACCACGCCGATGCCGGCGACCAGTCGGGAGCGCTGTTCGCCGGTCAACCCGGAGCGCCGATTCGGCACCCCGAGCACCAGGACGGCCGCCGGCCCGGCCAGCCACAACATGTACTGCGGGCTGAAGGTTTTGTTGGTGACGATCATCACCGCGGTCACCGCCAGCATCACCCAGGCGGCTGCGGACAGGTCGAAGCCGGGGGAGCGCCAACTGCGCACCGCCAGGGCGATGATGAACACCCCACCGAGCACCGTGGAGATGGTCGCGATGGTCAGCAGCGGGTCGGTCAGTGGGCCGAATACCTCGAAGGCCTGGTACTTCGACATCTCGACCGTGTAGTCGTCGGGACGCACCAGCCGGGCCAGCATTGCTGGCACCACCCACACCGACTCGACCTGCAGGCCGCGGTCGGTCTGCCAGGTCAGCGGGGAGATCAACCGCTGCCAACCACCGACCAGCAGTGAGTAGAGGGACAACCCGAAACCGCAGACCGCGAAGCCGATCAGCGAGGCGATTCGTTTGGGCCGCTCGCCGAAGAGCCCGGCGACCAGCAGCGCCGGCCACAGTTTGGTGGCCGCCCCCAGCCCGATCAGCGCGCCGGAGGCGGTGGGCCGCTTGTGGTACCACAGCAGCGCGAAGCCGGCGAGCACCGCCGGGATCATGTCGAAGCGCAGCAGGCTGAGCGGGCCGAGTGCCGGGATCGCCAACACCCACACCCACGTCGCCCACCGGTTGGCGCCGCGGCGGCGCAGCAGGGTGCCGAACAACCAGCCGTCCAGAATCAACATCGCGGCCACGAACAGGGCGACGTAGAAGTACTGACTCGCCCCACCCAGCAGCCAGGGGATGCCCAGCAGGCCCACCACCGGGGTGGGGTACTCGATCAGGGTGTTGGCCAAGCCGACCTCGGCCATCTCGTTGATCTTGCGCCAGTAATAGTTGACGTCACCCATCACGTGCTGGAACCCGAAGGCCCAGATCGCCAGGGTGATCAGCCGGGTGACGGCCCAGATGATGATCATCGGCCGGTCGGTCAGGGTCAGCAAGCTGCGCGGTGCCGATGCCGACGATGAGGAGTCGGCGGGTGCCGGCTGATCGCTCACGGACTGCCTTCGTGTCGATGGTGTGCTGCGCGCGTCCGGACGAACCGGATGGCGCCCCCGCGAGGATTCGAACCTCGGCTCCCGCC
>JAAYAO010000150.1 GCA_012719335.1 Propionibacterium sp.
GACCAGGTGCCACATCCGGGTTTCCTCGACCTCGGTGAGGTGGCCGAGCACGTTCAGCAGCACCAGTGCACCCCATCGTGCGGGCAGCCGGCCGGACATCTCGTCCAGGGTGCCGGGCAGCACGGTGGTGATCGGGGCGAGCCGCTCGTCCAGCCCGATGCGGGTCATCAACCCGACCCGCATCTCCGGTGACGGCTCGACCGCGAAGATCCGTTCGGCGCCCGCGTCGAGGAAGCTGTCCAGGGTGGCACCGATGCCGGCGCCCACCTCGACCACCACCCCGGTGGGGATGACCCCGGGCAGCAACACCGCCAGAGCCTCGCGCACCGCGGGCAGCCCCGGACGCGCCAGGGCCGCGTACCACTCGGCGTTGTGCCGGTACGGGTCCGCGCTCACCAACTGGCCTTCGTGATGCCGGGCAGTTCGCCGCGGTGGGCCAGTGCCCGGAACCGGACCCGGGACACCCCGGCCCTGCCCACGAAACCCCGGGGCCGGCCGTCGATCACGTCGCGATTGCGCAACCGCACCGGGGAGGCATCCCGCGGCAGCCGGCTCAGCGCCCGCACCGCGTCCTGCACCTGATCGGGCGCACCGGTGCGGATCTGCTCCTTCAGTGCCGCCCGGCGTTCGGCGTAGCGGGCAACGATGCGTTCGCGGCGCCACTGGGCGGCGATCTTGGATCGTTTGGCCATCAGCGGGTCTCCTTGAAATCGACGTGGCGACGGATCACCGGGTCGTACTTGCGCACCACCAACCGGTCGGGGGTGTTGCGGCGGCTCTTGCGGGTGACGTAGCGGTAGCCGGTGCCGGCGGTCGATTCGAGGGTGATCTTCGGGCGCAGTTCGCCACTTCTGCGGGCCATCAGAGGCGCACCCCCTCGGCGAGCAGGTCGGCCACGACGCGGTCGATGCCGCGCCGGTCGATGGTCTTGATGCCCCGTGCCGACAGGGTCAGCGTCACGTGACGGCCCAGGCCGGGCACCCAGTACCGCTTGCGTTGGACGTTGACATCGAAGCGCCGCCGGGTGCGCCGATGACTGTGACTGACCGCGTTGCCGAAGCCGGGACGGGCCCCGGTGACCATGCAGGTGCTTGACATCCACCCCTCCTTTTGAGAATGATTCTCATTATTCTTGCACGCGATCGGACAGGACGCATCTCAGCGATGAAGAAGAACATCCATCCCCGGTACGCACCCGTGGTGTTTCGCGACAGCACCACCGGTGACCTGCTGCTGACCCGCTCCACTCTCACCTCCGCGGAGACGGTCGAGTACGAGGGGGCGACCTATCCCCTGATCCGGGTGGACGTGACCGCGGCCAGCCACCCGTTCTGGACGGGCCGGCATCGCGAACTGGACACCGAGGGCCGGGTGGAGCGCTTCCGCCGCCGCTACGGCATCCGGGCGAACCGATGAGCCCCGTGGACCCCGGCTGGGCGAAGGTGCCGGTGATGCTGGTGACCGGCGTCGCGGACACCCCGATGGCCGCAGCCGCGATGGGGTTGCAGTGGGATCTGCCGAACCCGGTGGTCGTGGTGCACGACCTAGACCCGTCCCGCAGCCTGCTGGTGCGCACCGTCAGCGACATCACCGGTGTGCTGGAACGGGTCGAGATCGAGCTCGAACACGCCTGCACCCAGTGCGCGATCCGTGAGGACGTGATCCCGACCCTGGCCCGGCTCGCCGCCGACGGTCGGTGGAGTTCGATCGTGGCCCGGCTGCCGGTCGGCGCCGAGGCCGCCCAGGTGTGTCGGGTGATCGCCCGGGAACCACGTCGCGCCCCGCGGGTACGGATCGGCGGAGTGATCTGCGCCCTGGACGCCACCAGCCTGACCGACGATCTCACCGGCCCGGACTGGCTGGCCGAACGCAACCTGGCGATGCCCGACGATCAGCGCGGGGTGGCCGAGGTCGCCGCCGCCCAGATCGAGTACGCCGATGTGGTCGCGGTCTTCGGCCGCACTCCCCCCGCCGAGGCCGACCTACTCGACTTCACCCGGGCCCTGGCCCGGCCCGGCTCGATGGTGGTCACCGACTGGCCGGGTTTCGACGGACGGCAACTGCTGGCCGGCATTCACGATCACGAGCACAGCGAAGCGTGGGTGCATCCGGTGCCGGATCTGCCCGGGGCGGTGGCCGGCAACCCGGCGGTGTGGCGGTTGAGCCTGCAGTCGGAGCGACCCTGGCATCCCGACCGGTTCCTGGAGCTGGTCGAGGCGATGGGGGCCGGAACCCACCGCAGCCGGGGGTGCTTCTGGCTGCCGACCCGGCCCGGCGCGGTCGGGGTGTGGGACGGTGCGGCCGGCCAGGTCAGCCTCGGCGCGATCGGCCGCTGGGCCCCGGGACACACCCCGGTCACCCACCTGATCTTCACCGGCCTGCACCTGCACGGGGATCCGCGGGCCGAGCTGGGCGAGGCCTTCCACCGGTGCCTGCTGACCGACCGGGAAATGGCCCGCGGAACGGTCTGGGAATCCGGTCGGGATGGCCTGGAACCCTGGCTCGGCGGCATTCACGGCGTCGCCTGAAGGCGGCTAGGCTCGCCGGGTGGAGCGTCTGATCACCGCCGCCAACGGCACCGAGTTGTGCATCGACGAGTTCGGTGCCGCCGACGCGCCGCTGATCGTCCAGCTCGAGGGCCACCAGGCCCAACTGGTCGCGGTGCCCGACAGCTACTGCCGTCGGCTGGCCGATGCGGGATTCCGGGTGATCCGGGTCGACAACCGTGACGTCGGACGATCCCAGCGCTTCCCGGGCGTGGAGTACACCCTGGCCGAGATGGCCGAGGACGTGCACGGCCTGTTGGAGGTACTCGGATCGCCCGCGGTGGTGTGCGGCCGGTCGATGGGAGGCGCGATCGCGCAACTGCTGGCCGTGCGGCACCCCGGATCGGTGCTCGGCCTGGGCCTGTTCCACACCTTCGCCAAACAGCACCATGCCGGCCGCGTCCCGCCGAGCAGCAGCGCACCGTTCGCCGACTTCGACGAGTACCGGGCCTGGCTGGGCCGATCTCTGCCCCCGATCGCCGGCCCCGATCACCCGTACTCGGTGGAATACCTCGACCGGCTGGCCCGCACCCAGTGGGCGCGCGGGGTCGACTGGGACGGGTACGACCGGCAACTGCGGGCGATGTGGCGCCAACCCGCCTGGACGGCCGAACTTGCCGGGGTCACGGTGCCGGTGGCCATCGTGCACGGGCTGGACGACGCCCTGACCCCGCCGCAGAACGCCGAACTGCTGGCCGAACTGTTGCCGCAGGCCGAGGTACACCTGGTGCCGGGGCTGGGCCACCAGCAACCACCGGCCCTGGACGAGCTGTACCTCGCCGCCACCCTGCACGCCGCCGGACGGTGACCCGGCGGGTCAGGTCAGGTCGACGACCTGGTAGCTCCACAGTTCGGCGCTGACCCCGACCGGGCGCGGCTCGGGGGCCGGGGCGTCGGCCTCGTCGCGGCCGTGACCGTGGGCCCGGGAGACCTCGGTGTCACGTCCACCGTGGGCGGCGCGGAAGTCCTGGGAGCTGAACCAGGCGTCGAAGGCGGCCTCGTCCCGCCAGCGGGTCACCACCAGCCAGATCGGCCGGTCGGCGTCCAGCGGCTTCAGCAACTCGAAGCCCTCGAACCCGTCCTGCCCGTCGACCGCACCGGCCCGCTGGGCGAAGCGCCGGGCCAACTCGTCGCCACTGTCGGCGGGAACCGTGATCGCGTTGATCTTCAGAATCGTCATGGTTCCATCATCCCCATATCGTTGGCCCGTGCCTCTCGCGACCATCGATGATCTACGCCACGCCCGCCGGATTCTGGTGCACGGGGTCACCGGCTCCGGCAAATCCACCGCCGCCGTGGCCCTGGGACGTGCCCTGGATCTGCCGGTACACCTGGTCGACGAGGAATTCGGGTGGTTGCCGGGTTGGGTGCAGCGCCCGGCCGAGGACATGCGGCGGCTCGCCGGCGCCGCGGCGGCCGAACCGGCCTGGGTCTTCGACAGCAGCTATGCGACCTTCCGTGACCTGGTCGAGCCCCGGGCCGAGCTGATCTTCGGGCTGGATTACCCCCGGTGGCTGAGTTTGTGGCGGCTGCTGCGCCGCACCCTGGCGCGGGTGATCACCCGGCAGCAAGTCTGCAACGGCAATGTCGAGAACTGGCGGGCACTGGTGTCGCGGGAGTCGATCATCCTGTGGCATTTCACGTCCTTCGCCGGT
The DNA here is from genome assembly GCA_012719335.1 of Propionibacterium sp. Taxonomy (GTDB): domain Bacteria; phylum Actinomycetota; class Actinomycetes; order Propionibacteriales; family Propionibacteriaceae; genus JAAYAO01. Next base: position 4,202 of record JAAYAO010000150.1, read on the forward strand.
AAACGGCGGCAATTGCGCCAGTGGGCGGCCTGCCCCGAGGGCGCCCCGGTGCTGGTGTTGCGGCATCCGCGGGAGCTGGATCTGCTGCTGCGCCTGCTCGGCACCGAATGATCGTGGATGGTTGTGCCGCCCAGCGCGGCACAACCATCCACATTCCCGGCCCTCCGGCGACTCAGTGGCACTCCACCCTTCCCGGTAATCGCTTTCCCCGCTAGCTTCTGCCCATGTCCAGCAGCGAGTTCATTCCCGAGATCGGCGCCGTCGAGGGCGCAACCGTGCATCCGGCCCGGCAGGTGGCCGCCGGCTTCTCCTGGACCGAATGCCCCCGCTGGCACGAGGGCACCTTCTGGTTCACCGACATGCACAACACCTGCCTGAAGACCATCGACGCGCAGGGCACGGTCAGCACCGTCCTGGACGCGAGCCCGCGGGCCGCCGACGGCACCCACGTGGTGTTGGGCGGGTTCGGCTGGCTGCCCGACGGCCGGCTGATCGTGAACTCGATGCACGAGAAGCTCGTGCTGGTGTGGGACGGCGACACCCTCGAGGTGTACGCCGACCTGACCGAACTGTCCCCCAACGGCGCGATCAACGACATGGTGGTCGACGCCGACGGCCGCGCCTATGTCACCCACATGGGCTTCGACCTGTGGGCCGGTGAGTCCTCGGTGCCGGTGCCGATCATCGTGATCGAGCCGGACCGCGCGGCCCGGCTGGTCGAGGAGATCGGCGAGTTCCGGGTACCCAACGGCATCGCGGTCTCCGCCGACGGCACGAAGCTCTACGTCGCCCAGGCCGGCGGCAGCACGGTGTCGGTCGTCGACCGGGCCGCCGACGGTTCGCTGAGCAATGCCCGGGTGTTCGCCGAGCTGCCCTTCCTGCCCGACGGCATCTGCCTGGACGCCGAGGACGCCGTCTGGGCGGCCGGGTCGGCCTGGGGGCAGGTCGGCGAGGGCTTCGGGCCGGTGGCGAACTACCTGGCCCGGGCCGACGCCAACGGCATCACCGACACGGTCACCATCGACCCGCGGGTGGGCATGCCGATCGCCCCGGTACTCGGTGGCCCCGAGCGGCGCACCCTGTACGTCGCGGTCGGCACCGAGGCCTTCGACACCGAACGGTCGGCGCGTGAGGGACGCGGCACGATCTGGACCGCCGAGGTGCCCGTCGGGGGTGGCACGGCACGCCCCTGAGCGTCAGCAATCTCACCCATGTCGGTGGTTGAACCGATCTGGCGGGCAGGAGACCGTGGAGTATGACCGAACAGCCCGAGTTTCCCGACCAGCCGGAAAGTGATGAGCAGGGTACCTACGGCAGTGACATCGCCGACCTCGATCTGACTCCGGAACAGCAGCGCAACGCCGATGTGTACCTCGACGACCCGGAAGCGGTCGACGACGTGCCGTGGAGTCCGCCGGAGCGTCGTCCGATCGGTGCGGAGTTCACCGACGACCACGGCGAAACCATCGAACAGCGGCTCCGCCAGGAGATGCCCGAGGAAGGCACCGCCTACGGGGCGCCGTCACGCGGCGGTGAGGCCGACGACCAGCCCGGTGGCCGCCGGGTGATGATCGGTGGCGATGATCCGGACGCGATCCCCGCCGAGGAGGATTGGCTGGGGCATCCGGAGTGATTCGCCGGGTGCGTACCCCGGCCGGTTCGGCCGGGCGCGCATCATGGGCGTGAGCAGCGTCCCCCCGATTCACCACGATCAGTGCCTTGCCGGCCGATACGGAGCCCCGTGAGCGACGAAACCAACGACAACAACACCACCACCGCCGGATTCCTGGCCGAACACCCCCGCACCCGCACGGTGCTGCTGGTCACCGCGACCATCGTGCTGGTGGGGCTGGCATTGCAAACCCTGGCCGAGGCCGCGGCACTGATCCGGGCCGTGCTGGTGCCCACTGCGGTGGCGGTGCTGTTGACCGGCCTGATGATGCCGTTGATGGTGCTGCTCAACCACAAGCTGAAGTTGCCGCGCTCCCTGGCCGCGGCGATCACCCTGCTCAGTTCGGTGGCGGCGGTCGCGGGCCTGTTGACGCTGGCCGGTGCGCAACTCGCCTCCGGTATCCGTGAGTTGCTGGCGGCCACCACCTTCGAGTTGCAGCAGTTGAAGAACTGGCTGACCGACTCCCCGCTGCCGATCGGCGCCGAGCAGGTCGACAACGTGATCACCCAGGTGGAGACCTGGCTGCGCGAGCACCAGTCCGAGATCGCCCAGGAGGCGACCGGGTTGGGTGCCGGGGCGGCGAACCTGTTGGTGGCCACCGTGTTGTGTCTGGTCGGCACCTTCTTCTTCCTGGCCCAGGGCGACCGGATCGCCACCTGGTTCATCATGTTGCTGCCCAAGCGTTCGCGGGAGCGGGTCTACCAGGCGGGCCGGCGGGGTTGGGTGACGATCGGCACCTACACCAAGACCCAGTTGGTGGTCTCCGCGGTGGACGCCCTCGGCATCGGTATCGGTGCGGCGCTCCTGGGGCTGCCGTTGGTGATGCCGATCATCGCTATCACCTTCATTCTGTGTTTCATCCCGATGGTCGGTGCCTTCCTGTCCGGCGCGATCGTGGTGCTGGTGGCGATGGCCTTCGAGGGGCTGACCACCGCGATCATCATGTTGGTGATCGTGATCGCGGTGCAGCAGTTGGAGTCGAACATCCTCAGCCCGTTGCTGATGGGCAAGGCGGTCAACGTGCACCCGATCGGGGTGCTGCTCGGGGTGGCGACCGGCACCTACTTGCTCGGCCTGATCGGGGCCCTGTTCGCGGTGCCCTTCCTGGCCACCCTGAACACGATGATGAACTACCTGGCCGGACGCGACCCCTTCCCGGGGTTGAACGAGGGCCGCAGCGCCCTCACCGAATCACCCAAACGGCTGATGGGCGACCTCGGCAAGATGCGGATTCCGCCGCGGATGGGCGAAGCCACTCCGGATTGGGTGCAGGGCCAGTTCGACCTGCAGGCCCGACGGATGCGTCGGCGCCGGTGGGACCGCAGCAGCGACGACTGAGCAGGTCACCGGCCCGCGGCCAGGAAGGTGCGCAGCTCGGTCTCGAAGCGTTCGGACGCCTCCACCTGGGCCCAGTGCCCGCAGTCGGGCACCAGCACCAGCTCCGCGTCCGGCATCAACCGGACGGCCACCTGCGAACCGCGCGGGTTCACCAGCGGATCCAGTGCGCCGTGGAAGAACAGGGTGGGCACGCTGATCCGGTGCACCTGCGGCAGCAGGTTGTTGCGCATCTCCCGGCGGCCGAGGGTGGCCTGGTTGTAGCGCAGGTAGCCCTCGCTGGTGGGGTTGCGGCGGGCCTCGGCGATGAACTCCTCGCGCACCGGTGCCGGCAGGGTGTCCACATCGGCCACCATCGCCTTCAGGGCCTGCGCCACGAAGCGGTTCGACAGCATTGTCAACGGCCGGAGCGCCGCATCGGGTAGTTGGGCGAACAGCCAGGCAGCGAACTGGGTGGTGCGGCTGCCGAAGCGCGGCGCCAAACCGCCCGGGCCGATCAACACCAGCCGGTCGACCAGGTGTGGGTGCCGCAGCGCGAGGTTCATCGCGATGTCCCCGCCCATCGACACCCCCACCACGACCACCCGTCCGATGCCGAGGGCTTCGGCGACCCGGGCCACGAAATCGGCCTGCCGGTCGGGCCCACCCGGGGCGGGGATGCCCTCGGTGTGGCCGAAGCCGGGCAGGTCGGGGGCGTACACGGCACGTTCGGGCCCGAACTGCTCGAACAATCGATACCAACTGATCGCGGCATTGTCCGAGCCGCCGCCGTGAATCAGCAGCAGGGGTGGCCGGGCGGTGTGGACGTCCGGTTCGGCACGCAGCACGCGCACGCGCCCGCCGGCCAGGTCGAGGTGGGTGGAACGGGCTCCGGGTGGCACCAACGGCATGACATCAACCCTAACCAGCCGGCCCCGGACGGTCGGTGGCCCCGAGAACGGGGGCGGGCCGGCTCCTCAGGCGAACCGCCGCGCGGCGTCGAGCACCCGGGCGAGGTAGCCGGTGCCGAACAGGGCCAGATGCAACAGCAACGGGTGCAGTTGGTGCAGCGGTTCGCGCTGCTGCCATCCGTCGGCCAGTGGCGCGGTGGCGTGGTAGGCCGACCGGATCTCGTCCAGGTGTGGGCAGCCGAACAGGGCGAGCATCGCCAGGTCGGTTTCCCGGTGCCCGCCGTGGGCGGCGCAGTCGATCAGCACCGCACCCTCGGCGGTCCACATCACGTTGCCCGACCAGAGGTCGCCGTGCAGTCGGGCCGGTGGGTCGTCGGTGTCGAACTCCCCTGCGGCACAGCGGCCCGCCACGGTCTCGATCAGCCGGGCCTGCTGCTGCGACAACAGGCCCCGGTCGCGGCAGCGTTCGACCAGCGGCAGCAGGCGTTGTTCGGCCCAGAACACTCCCCACGAGTCGGTCGGGCGCAGCGGCAGCGGTAGGGGTTGCGAGGCCGGGCCCAGGTAACCGTCACCCGACCAGCCGGCCGGCGGCGCCCCGTACCCGGGTGCACCGGCGGCGTGGGTGCGGGCCAGGCCGACCCCGAGGTCACCGGCGGCGGCCCGGGTGGGTGTCGTTGCGGTGAGGAATTCCAACTCCAGGGCTCCGTCCGACACCGACAGCACGTCGACCACCCGTGCCCCGTCCGGCACCTCGGCGAGCCAGCGCAGACCGGCGGCCTCCCAGCGCGGATAGTCGGGCGGGGTCCGTACGCGTTTGAGGTAACCGGCCACGCCCCCCACGCTACGCCGCGGCGACCAACCGGCCGGTGCCCCCGGCGCCGCCGCCGGGACGCCACGGTCACCCCACGCCGTCCCGGCATGGCACCGAACGGCACTCAAGCACGGTCGGGGCGGGCAGGGCGTGTTCCGGGAGAAGGAACGTCCGGCCGATCGGACTTGATGCCCCCAGGGGTATTAACTACTGTTCCGCGCATACCCCATGGGGTATATTCACAAACGCTCTCTCTCATCCCAGGAGTTCGCCGTGCCGAAGTTCGCCCGCGAATATCGCCCGCTGTATTTCCTCGCCGCACTCGGCGCAGGCGGCTTGGCGGTCTCATTCTTCATGTACCTGATGTTCCTGATCCCGCATCCGAACAGCCCGATCCCGACCTTCAACGATCTGGTTGCGGTGTACCGCACCGAGGGGCTCGCCCTGCAGGTGATGACCACCGTGGCGCTGATCGGTATCGCCTTCTTCACCGTCAAGCACATCCTGGTGCTGATCGCCAACATCAAGGCCTTCAACACCCTGCGCCGCTCCCCCGCCTACGAGACGCTGCGCAGCTCCAACGGTGAGGTCACCCTGATGGCCATTCCGCTGACCCTGGCGATGACCATCAACGTGCTGTTCATCCTCGGCGCCCTGGGCGTGCCCGGGCTGTGGGCGAGTGTCGAATACCTCTTCCCGTTCGCCCTGGTGGCCTTCGCCGCCGTCGGCGCGCTGGCGTTCTTCTTCTTCGGCCGTTACCTGACCCGGCTGATCTCGCAGCGCGGCTTCGACAACGAGGACACCAACCACTTCTCCCAGATCCTGCCCGCCTTCGCCTTCTCGATGGTGGCGGTCGGATTCGCCAGCCCGGCCGCGATGAGCTCGGTGCTGCCGGTGTCGGTGATCGGCATGGTCGGCAGCTTCCTCTTTCTGGCCGCCGCCGCGGCCTGGATCGTGGTCAAGCTGCCGATCAGCTTCGCCGCCATCCTGCGCAACGGCCTGGCCGTCGAGGGCGGCCCGACCCTGTGGATGGGCATCCCGATCTTCACCCTGCTCGGCATCACTTTCATCCGGCTCGGTTCCGGGGTCAGCCACAACCTGCTCGACACCGTGCTCAGCCCGGTGCTCGCCTTCATCGTGCTGGGCCTGCTGGTGGCCGCCCAACTGGTGATGGGCCTGATCGGCTGGGCCGTGATGCGTCGGCAGGGGTACTTCGCCCGCTTCGTCCGCGGACGTGAGGGCAGCATCCCGTCCTACGGTTTGATCTGCCCGGGTGTCGCCCTGGCCGTGCTGAGCATGTTCTTCATCCACTGGGGCCTGGTGCGCACCGGCGTGGTGGAGCAGTTCTCGATCGCGCACTTCGTGCTGCTGGCGCTGGTGGTGCTGTTGCAGGCGATCACCATCCGCACCTTGTTCCGTCTCGACCGTCGGCTGATGGGTGCGCCCAAGGACGCGGCCCCGCAGCCGACGAAGACCGAGGAGTTGGCCACCGCCTGAGCCGCGGTCGGACGGGCCCGCGCGGCCCCGTCCCCACCGAAACCGGGCATCACGGCCCCCGTACCGGCGCGCATCCGGTCGGGCCGGACGTGGTGTCCGGTTTCCCGGTCTCCGGCAGCGGGTACGGACGAACCGGCAGCCCAACACAGCCATTCCGACACCTACCGGTCAGCGGGTGTTCACCGGCCGGGCGGGCGCAGATCACCCGTGCGTGAGGGGATCGAAGCTGCATCACGCCCACCCCCGAAAGGCTGATTCATGTCCGTAGCTCGGCATTCGCTGGGCCGGCTGACCCGCGTGCTTCTGGTTCTTTCCCTGCTCGCGACCGCCGCCCTGCTGGCTCCCACCACTGCCAAGGCCGCCACCGGCGGCACCCTGACCCTCAACTCCACCACCTTCGAGGTCGGTGAACCGGTGGTGATCGAGTACACCGCCGAAACCCCGATGGCCCTCAACTGGGTGGGTATCTACCGTCCCGACGACACCCCCGGTTCGGTGGGTTCCAGCTACTGGCAGTACACCCCCGAGGCCTCCGGTACGGCCACCTTCACCGATGTGGCCGAGGGTCACTGGGTCGCGTACCTGCTGGAGAACGACGGCTACCGGCAGATCACCACCCCGGTCGCCTTCACCGTGGGCAACCCGCCCGCGCCGCCGGCCCCGGCTGCTCCGCACACCCCGGCCCCGCTGGACACCGCCGGCACCGACGGCGTGATCTTCCGCGAGTCCTTCGACGCGTTGGCCGAGCACTTCGAGCCGCGGGTCGACGACCCGGCCATCCCGGCCGGCACGATCGGTTTCACCCACACCACCCCCGAGGGCTGGTCGAGCAGCTACCACGACTCGATGGAGGGCATCGGCGTCACCGAGTGGCGCGGCTGGTCGTTCACCACCCGCGATTTCTGGACCGCCGCCGAGGACCAGATGCGATACCGCTTCGGTCGCTCCCAGGACGTCATCGCGGTGGTCGACTCCGACGAGTTCGCCGACGCCCACGACGCCCCGCACGTCTTCGCCGCGACCCTGACCTCGAAGCCGGTCGAGGTGTTCAAGCACAAGGCGATCGAGTTGTCCTTCGATTCGCACTACCGCGGTTGGACCGACCAGACCGCCGTGGTCACCGTCTCCTTCGACGGTGGGGTCGAGCAGGAGGTCGTCCGCTTCGACTCCGAGACCGTCACCGACAACTACGACGGCGCCACGATGAACTCGAACGAAACCCATCGGATCGAGGTGCCGAACGGCAAGAAGACCGCCACCTTCCGCTGGAAGTTCGAGTCGGACGAGAACGCCTGGTACTGGGCGATCGACTCGGTCACCGTGCGCGGCGACCTGGCCGCGAAGCCGACCGAGCGCACCAGCGCCTGGGTGGTCTCCGACATCCAGGGTCACCCGCAGGACCTCTCGCACGGCCTGCTCGACCTCAACGACGTCCGGCCCGAGGCCGGTGGCCTGTTGATGGTCGGTGACATCGTGAACACCGGCACCGCCGCCGAGTGGGGCGAGATCCACCAGGTGATGGACGAGCGGGCCGACATCCTGCCCCCGCTGCTGGCTGCCGCGGTCGGCAACCACGAGTCCTACGCCGGCGGCGGCTGGGAGGTGCTGCGCGACCGGTTCCTGGAGTTCGCCGAACGCGACCGGGTGTACGGCGAGTACATCATCGAGGGTGCGGCCGGTGATCTGCCGGTGTTGGTGATCGGTCAGGAGTTCGCCCGCCAGCCCGAGGTGCCGATGTCGGCCGAGCAGGTGGCCTGGCTCGACGAGCGCCTCGACCACTGGTCGGAGCAGCAGAAGATGGTGCTGGTGATCTCGCACTTCCCGCTGGGTGACACCCACTCGGCGTCGTGGATCCCCTGGTACCACAACGCTTACCAGTACAACGACCTGCTGACCGAGATGCTGGCCGACCACCCCAACGCGGTGATGTTCAACGGGCACACCCACTACCCGGCCGAGCTGGGCGACTGGGCCGTGCAGCGGCGCACCGCCGAGGGGCACCCGGAC
>JAAYAO010000151.1 GCA_012719335.1 Propionibacterium sp.
ACGATCGTGTAGTTCTCCTTGAGCTCCTCGATCAGGTCCTCGATCGCGAGCGTGGAGATCGGGTCCAGGGCCGAGCAGGGCTCGTCCATCAGGATCACATCGGGCTGCACCGCGATGGTGCGGGCGATGCACAGGCGCTGCTGCTGACCACCCGACAGGCCCGAACCGGGCAGGTCGAGCCGGTCCTTGACCTCGTTCCAGAGGTTGGCGCCGACCAGCGCCTTCTCGGCGATCTCCAGGGCGGCCTTGTTGCTGAGGCGCTTGCCGTTCAGCTTGTACCCGGCCAGCACGTTGTCCTTGATCGACATCGTGGGGAACGGGTTCGGGCGCTGGAAGACCATGCCGACGTGGGTGCGCACGTCCACCGCGTCCACGCCGGGGCCGTAGATGTTCGCGTCGTCGAGCAGCACCTCGCCCTCGACCCGGGCCTTCGGCACGACCTCGTGCATCCGGTTCAAGGTGCGCAGGAAGGTGGTCTTGCCACAGCCGGACGGGCCGATGAAGGCGGTCACGGTGCGCGGCTCGATCCGCATGCTCACGTCCTCGACGGCGAGGAACTTGTCGTAGTAGACATTCAGGTTGTTGACGTCGATCCGCTTCGACATTCGTTACTCCTTCAAAGTGGTACCGGCGTCAGCGTCCGGTCTTGGGGGCGAACTTCCAGGCGACCAACCGCGCGATGCCGTTCAAGGCCATCACGATGATGATCAGCATCAGTGCTGCGCCCCAAGCTCGTTCCATCGACGGGCCGGGAGCGCCCGGGGCCGTCGGGGAGATGAGCTGTCGGTAGATGTACACCGGCAGCGTCATCATCGGGTTCGGGCGGTTCTCGAAGAACGGGTTCCAGATCACCGAGTAGGCCAGACCCGCGGTCAGCAGGATCGGCGCCGTCTCACCGGTGACCCGGGCGATGGCCAGGGTCACGCCGGAGGCGATGCCGGAGATGGACGTGGGAATCACAACGCGCAGAATGGTACGCCACTTGCGCACGCCCAACGCATACGAGGCCTCGCGCAACTCGTTGGGCACCACCCGCAGCATCTCCTCGGTGGAGCGCACCACCACCGGAATCATCAACACGGCCAGAGCGATGGAGGCGGTGACGCCCGCCGTGGCCTGCTGAATGCCCACGATCGGCACGATCACCGCCGCCGCGAAGAGGCCGGCCACGATCGAGGGAATGCCGGTCATCACGTCCACGAAGAAGGTGATCGCCCGGGAGAACGGGCCGCCGGTGCTGTACTCGACCAGGTAGATCGAGGTGAGCAGACCGATCGGCACCGAGATCAGGGTGGCCAGCAGGGTGATCATCAGGGTGCCGACCAGGGCGTGCTTGATGCCACCGAGCACATCGTGCTCGCCGGCCACGGTGGCCTGGTCGACCCGGCCGATCACGCCCTGCATGTCGGAGGCGAGGAAGCCGGGGTTCAGCAGCCCGGGCACGCCGTTGCTGAGCACCGTCCAGACCACCGAGATCAGCGGCATCAGGGCCAGCACGAAGGCGCCGGCGATCATCGTCATCCAGAAGTTGTTGCGACCCTTGCGCGCACCCAACTTCACCCAGGACGCGGCGGTCCAGGAGATCAGGAAGGCCAGGAAGGCGAAGGTGCCGAACAGCACCACATTGAAGTCACCGGTGATCAGCAGGTTGAGGATCAACCCGACCACCATCGCGCCGGCGATCAGCGCATAGGGCAACCAGCGCGGCAGCGAAGCGGTGCGAATCGGAGCGCTGCTGGGCAGGATCTCCTGCTCGACGTCG
>JAAYAO010000152.1 GCA_012719335.1 Propionibacterium sp.
ACCACCACCAGGGTGGCACCGCGCAGTTGCGCCTCCTCGACGGCACGTTCCAAGGCCGCCTTGCCCTCGGGGCGCGGGACATAACCAACAACGATCGTTCCGGACATGGCTCTCCTCCAACCCTCGGCAACAAGGGTATCCGCGGTGCTCCCGGCGGGGAAAGCACCCGTTGGGGCCACCTGCCGTCCGATCAGCCGAGCAGCACCTCGCGCAACTCCTCGCGGGTGTCGACGATCGCGTCCGGTTCGGCCTCGGCGAGGGATTCGCGGGTGCCGGTGCCCCAGGTGACCGCCACCGCGCCCATCCCGGCGGCCTTCGCGGCCCGCATGTCCACCGCGGTGTCACCGACGTAGGCCGACGCCTGCGGGGCGGCGCCGAGCAGTGACAAGCTGTGCAGCAACCCGGAGGGGTGCGGTTTCGGGCCGGGGGCGTCCTCGAAGGTGGTCAGGATCGGGATCGAGCCGTGCAGGTCGGCGATCCGCAGGGACGACTCGGCGGCGTCCAACCGTTTGTCGGTGCAGACCCCGACGCGGATCCCGGCCCGGGTGACCGCGTCGAGCACCTCGTCCATGCCCTCGTGGGCCAGTAGCAGATCGTCCCCGTATTCGACGGTCCAGCGGACGTAGCCGGCGTACACCTCGGCGGCCCGGTCACCGGCCAGTTCGCGGCAGTTGTCCAACAGTGGACGGCCCAGCAGGGCGCGCACCCGGTCTTCGGGGAGCTCGATGCCCACCACGGCGCGGACGGCTTGCTGGTAGGCGGCGATCATCATCGGGACGGTGTTGACCAGCGTCCCGTCCAGGTCGAACAGAACCACTGTCCAGCGGGGCGGCATGGCAGTCAGCATAGCGACGCAGAGCGAGAGAAACAGTGGCGTGGGGTACCCATCTGCGATACCGATGGTTACGGTCGAACGGTGGTCAACGGTGGCCCCACGGAGAAGAGGTGCGTTACCAGTGCAGATGCGTTTCGGATACAAGGCGTCGTCGGAGCAGTTCGGGCCGGTCGATCTGTTGCGGTACAGCGTGCTCGCCGAGGAATGCGGCTTCGATTCGGTCTTCATCGCCGACCACCTGCAGCCCTGGCGACACGAGGGCGGGCACGCCCCGGCGGCCATCCCGTGGCTGTCGGCCCTGGGCGCGCGCACCGAGCGGATCCTGATCGGCACCTCGGTGCTGACCCCCACCCTGCGCTACCACCCCGCGGTGATCGCCCAGGAGTTCGCCACCCTCGGCTGCCTCTACCCGGGACGGGTGATTCTGGGCGTGGGCACCGGTGAGGCGCTGAACGAATCCGCGATCGGTGTGCACTGGCCCGAGCTGAAGGAGCGATTCGCCCGGCTGCGCGAGGCCGTCCGGTTGATTCGGACGCTGTGGGCCGAGGAACGCGTCGATTTCGAGGGCGATTTCTACTCGACCAACGGGGCGACCATCTACGACCGCCCCGAGCAGCAGGTGCCGATCTACGTCGGGTCGGCCGGGCCGGCCACCACTCGGTGGGCGGGACGCACCGCCGACGGTTTCATCACCACCTCCGGCAAGGGTCAGGAACTGTACACCGAAACCCTGCTGCCGAGCCTGGCCGAGGGGGCGGAGAAGACCGGCCGCGACGTCGGGCAGATCGACAAGATGATCGAGATGAAGGTGTCCTTCGACACCGACGCCGACCGGGCCCTGCACGACACCCGCTTCTGGGCGCCGCTGTCGCTGACCCAGGAGGAGAAGCACTCGGTGCAGGATCCGCAGGAGATGCAGCGGCTGGCCGACGCGCTGCCGATCGAGCGGGTCGCCAAGCGGTGGATCGTCTCCTCCGACCCCGACGAGCATGTGCAGATGGTGCAGCAGTACATCGACTGGGGCTTCAACCACCTGGTGTTCCACGGCCCCGGCCACGACCAGGAGCGCTTCCTGAAGCTCTACGGCAAGGAGATCCTGCCCCGGTTGCGGGCGCAGAACTCCTGACCGGTTTCGGGCACGGGGTGCCCCGGCGCGGTGAACGCAACCCAAACGTGCAGATGCTCACCAGAAGTGCAGCCTTTGTGGTGAGCATCTGCAGTTTTCGGTTGCATCCGGCGGTGCCGGGCCGAGCCCGGACGGACGTCGGTGCGACATCGGCCGGACGAGCGAGCGCAGCCCCGCCGCCGGGGTGAGGTGTTCCGGGACGATGCTGGGCGCGGCGTTTGTGGGTGGCGGGGCGTAGGGTGACGGTCTGAACCCGGAATCGAAACGAAGGAGTCGGCCGTGTCGCGTTCCGCGCGTGCCCTCTTGGGCATCGGCGCGCTGGTTGCGGTGGTTCTCGCCCTCCTGGCGGTGCGCCATCAGGCCGGTGTCGAGCAGTTGCCCGGACGCCAGGAGTACGACGCATTCACCGGCATGGTCGCCGCAGTGCTCGAGGTCACCGCCGGCCTCGCCGCGGTGGCGACGCTCGGTTTTCTGTGCGCCGCGATCGTCATGCGTCCCACCGTCGGGCCCGGGGACGAGAAGTCGATCCGGGTCGGCAAGCGCATCGAACACCACCCGGTGACCACCTCGGCCCGTCGCTGGACGGTGGCCGCCGGACGCACCGGGCAGATCTGGTTCGCCGCCGCCCTGTTCGCGGTGCCCTTCTCCGCCGCCACCCAGATGGGTGTTCCGGTCGGCTACGCCCTGGCCGGTATCAGCGACTTCCTGGTCGGTTCCCAGGTCGCCCAGGCCTGGCTCGTCCAAGCCGTGATCGCCCTGATCGTCACCCTCGTCGCCTACCTGGCCCGCTCGGTCGGTGCCCTCGTGGTGGCCGCCTACCTGGGGCTGCTCGGCCTGTTGCCGGTGGTGGTGAACGGGCACGTCTCGGTCGGCCTGCACCACGACTTCGCCACCGACGCGGCGATCCTGGCCGCGATCGCGGGCACCGTCTGGTTCGCGGTCGCCTTCGCGGTGAACGCCACCGGGCTCGGCCCGCACGCCGGGCAACGCCTGGGCCGCTACCAGCAACTGGCCGGCCCGGCCTGGCTGGTCGTCGCCATCGGCGGATCGGTGATGGCCTGGCAGGCGCTCGCCGGCCGGCTGCCCTGGCAGGAGCCCTACGGCTGGGTGCTGATCGGCCAGGCCGCGGTGATGCTGGTGCTGGCCCTGTTGTGGTTTCTGCGGGGCGGGTTGAAACCCCACTCCGGCGCCTTCGGCTACCGGCTGATCGCGGTCGATCTGGCCCTGATCGCAGTGCTGATCGGCCTGCAGGTCGCCGCCCTGCAGATCACCCCACCGCGCTGGGAGATCCCCCAGTCGATCCAGGTCAACTACCTCGGCTACACCGTCAACGAGGCCCCCACGCTGGCCTCGGCGATCCTGCCCGGACGACCGAACCTGCTGTTCGCCGTCGGCGCGGTCGTCGCCCTGGTCGGCTACCTGTGGGCGGTGCGGACGGTGCGCCGCCGCGGCGACGACTGGCCGATCCACCGCACCGTGATGTGGGTGATCGGCTGGATCCTGATGCTCGGCGTCACCGTCACCGGCCTGTGGAAGTACTCCGGGGCCGCCTTCAGCTACCACATGATCGTGCACATGACGGTGAACATGCTGGCCCCCGTCCTGCTGGTGATGGGCGCCCCGATCACCCTCGCCCTGCGCTACTTCACACCGCACCGCGCCCGTGACCTGCCCGGCCCGCGCGAGGTGCTGAACGCCACCTTGTCGTGGAAGCCGCTGGAGATCTTCCTGCACCCGTTGGCGGTGTGGGTGTACTTCGTGGGCTCGTTCTACCTGCTGTACTACACGTCCCTGTTCGACATCATGATGCGCTACCACTGGGCGCACCAGTTCATGACCGTGCACTTCCTGATCACCGGCCTGCTGTTCTACGGCCTGGTGATCGGTGAGGACCGGCCGCCCAAACCGTTGCCGCACGTCGGCAAGCTCGGTTTCGTGTTCGCCGCGATGCCCTTCCACGCCTTCTTCGCGGTCGGGGTGATGTCGTCGATGACCCTGATCGGCGCCACCTTCTACCCGACCCTGGACGTCCCCTGGGTGCCCGACCTGATGGCCGACCAGGAGCTCGGCGGGGCGATCACCTGGGCCACCGGCGAGATCCCGATGGTGATCGTGGTGCTGTCGCTGGTGGTGCAATGGCTGCGGCAGGACAAACGGGACGCGAAACGGCTCGACCGGGCCCAGGACACCGGCCTGGACGACTCCTACGACGCCTACAACGAGATGCTCGCCCGGTTCGCCCAGCAGGACCGGCTCGACCGGGCCGAGCGTGACCAGCGGGGGAAACCATGAGCAACGAGATGGACCTCGACGTCGACGTCACCACCAAGGTGCTCGAACTCGACATCGGCGGCATGACCTGCGCCGCCTGCGCGGCCCGGGTGGAGAAACGGCTGAACAAACTGGACGGGGTGACCGCGACGGTCAACTACGCCACCGAACGTGCCATCGTGCACGGGCTGGGCCCCGAGGAGGCCGACACCGCCCTGGCCGCGGTGGAGAAGGCCGGCTACTCGGCCGCCCCGGTCACCGAGGACTCCGACTTCCACGAAACCGCCGGCGCCGACCGGGTGGCGATGCTGCGCCGCCGGCTCGCGATCGCGGCGCTGATCACCCTGCCGCTGGGCAACTTCACCATCGTGCTGGCCCTGGTGCCGCAGTTGCGGTTCCCGATGTGGGAATGGTTGTGCGTGCTGCTGGCGATCCCGGTGGTGTTCTGGTGCGCCTGGCCGTTTCACAAGGCCACCCTGCGCAACCTGCGGCACGGCTCCTTCTCGATGGACACCCTGGTCTCGATGGGGGTGCTGTCGGCCTTCTTCTGGTCGGTGATCACCATCGCGATCGGCGCCGACGACACCGAGGGGTACTGGCTCGGGTACGGCATCACCCCCAGCGGGGCGGACGCGATCTATCTGGAGGTCGCCGCCGCGGTGACCACCTTCCTGCTGACCGGCCGCTATTTCGAGGCCCGGGCCAGACGCTCGGCCCGCGACGTGCTGGGCGCCCTGAACGCCCTCACCCCGAACGAGGTGCGGGTGCTGCGTGAGGGGGTGGAGACGATCGTCCCGCTGGAGGAACTGCGCCGCGGGGACGAGTTCGTGGTGCGACCCGGTGAACGGATCGCCGCCGACGGCACGATCACCGAGGGGGCGTCGGCGGTCGACACCTCGATGATGACCGGCGAACCGATCCCCGCCGAGGTGGTCGCCGGGTCGACCGTGCTCGGTGGCACGGTGAACATCACCGGACGCCTGGTGATCCACGCCGACAAGGTGGGGGCGCACACCCAGGTCGCGCAGATGGCCGTGCTGGCCGAACAGGCCCAGGCCCGCAAGGCGCGGGTGCAGACCCTGGTCGACAAGGTGGTCGGCATCTTCGTGCCGATCGTGCTGGTGATCGCGGTGGTCACCCTCGGCGCCTGGCTGCTGTCCGGGGCCGGCACCCGGCACGCCTTCTCGGCGGCGATCTCGGTGCTGATCATCGCCTGCCCCTGCGCCCTCGGCCTGGCCACCCCCACCGCCCTGATGGTCGGGGTCGGCCGGGGCGGCCAACTCGGCATCCTGATCAAGGGCCAGGACGCGCTGGAGGCGTCCGGGGTGATCGACACCGTGGTGCTCGACAAGACCGGCACCCTGACCACCGGCGAGATGAGCGTGGAACGGGTCGAGGCCTATGGATCCGGGCACGAGAGAGGATGTGAACCTGCACGTTCGACCCGGAGCACCGGGGAGGCCCACCTGCTCGTCGCGGCCGTCGAGGAACACTCCGAGCATCCGGTTGCCCGGGCGGTGGTGCGGGCCCTGCCCGAGGCCGACCGGGACGCGATGCTCACCCTGGCCGGGCAGGTCACCGAGTTCACCGCCCACCCCGGTTCGGGGGTCTCGGCCCGGGTGCCGGGGGAGGGCCTCGTCCGGGTCGGCAACCTGACCTGGCTGCGCGGCCTGGGCATCGACGTGTCCGCCGCCGAGGCCCTGGACGCGTCTGCCGCCGAGGCGGGCCAGACCGTGATGGCCGGTGCGGTCGACGACGAACTCTTCGTCGCGATGGTGGTGGCCGACCGGCTGAAAACCTCGGCCGGCCCCGCGGCCGACGAACTGCGCCGGATGGGGCTGCGCACCGTGCTGCTGACCGGCGATTCCGAAGCCGCCGCCCGTCACGTCGCCGAACGGATCGGGGTGGACGAAGTGATCGCCGGCGTGCTGCCGACCGAGAAGGCGCACGCCATCGAGAACCTGCAGAACGGTGCCGGGGAGCACCGCCGCCGGGTCGCGATGGTCGGCGACGGCATCAACGACGCGGCCGCCCTGGCCACCGCCGACCTCGGCCTGGCCGTGGTCAGCGGCACCGAGATCGCGATGAAATCGGCCGACATCATTCTGGTGCGCCGCAGCCTGTGGGTGATCCCGGACGCGATCGCGCTGGCCCGGCGCACCCTGCGCACCATTCGGGGCAACCTGGTCTGGGCGTTCGCTTACAACGTGGCCGCGATTCCGCTGGCGGCGGCCGGTTTGTTGAACCCGCTGATCGCCGGCCTGGCCATGTCGCTATCGTCCGTATTCGTGGTGACCAACAGCCTGCGGCTGCGGAATTTCGAGTCCGCCGACGTGGGGTAGCGCCGAGGAGGGCGAGATGAGCCGACCCGGATCGACAACACTGCGATTTCTGGCCGCACCCACCGACGAGGGACGTTCCGGGACGGTCGACGCCGGACGGGTGCTCGAATGGGTCGACAAGGCCGCCTACGCCGCCGCGGTCGGCTGGTCACAGGCCTACTGCGTCACCGTCTACGTCGGCAACATCCACTTCGCGAACCCGGTGCAGGTCGGCGAACTGGTCGAGGTGACCGCCACGATCATCCACACCGGACGCACCTCGATGCACATCCGCACCGTGGTGTCGGCCGGTGACCCGCGCACCGGCGAGACCACCATGCGCAGCGAATGCCTGGTGATCTTCGTCGCCACCGGTGAGGACGGCCGTCCCGTCCCGGTGCCGAAGTACGTGCCGGGCAACGAAACCGAACGGCTCTGGGAGGACTACGCCCTGGCCCGGGTGAAGGTGCGCGAGCAGATCGTCGAGGCGATGAACCGGCAGACCTATACCGACGACGGCACCGCCGAACGGGTCGTGTTGCGGTTTCTGGCCGCCCCCACCGACGTCAACTGGGGCGGCAAGGTGCACGGCGGCATCGTGATGCACTGGATCGACGACGCCGCCGCCCTGTGCGCCACCCGCTACAGCGGGCTGCCGACCGTCGCGGTGTTCAGCGGCGGCATCCGCTTCCAACGGCCGCTGCTGATCGGTGACCTCGTCGAGGTCGAGGCCCGGCTGGTCTACACCGGAAACAAGGGCATGCACATCGCGGTGCACGTGCGCTCGGGGCGTCCCGAGAGCCGTGAACTGCACCAGACCACGTACTGCCTGACGGTGATGGTGGCCCGCAACGACGAGGGCGCCTCGGTGCCGGTCGAACCGTGGACCCCCGTCACGGGCGAGGACCGCCGGCTGGCCGAACACACCAAGGAACTCATCATGATCCGGGCCGCGGCACCCGGTAACCGGCTGCCGAACCACCTGCTGTGAGCCGCGAACTGGATTCGGCCCTGGAACAGCAGGATCTGCCCGAGGTGCAGCGGCTGGCCGGGGAGATCCGCACCGCCGACCTGGTCACCTCACTGGCGCGGCGCCCGATCGGGCAACAGGCCGTGCTGTTCCGGCTACTGCCGAAGGACCGGGCCCTGCGGGTGTTCGAGGCGATGAACCCGACCGCCCAGGCCGACCTGGTCGGTGAACTCGCCGACCACGAGGTCGGCTCGGTCTTCGACGACCTCGACCCCGACGACCGGGCGTCCCTGCTGGACGAGTTGCCCGCCAAGGTCGCCCGGCGGCTGCTGCACGATCTGGACCCGGCC
The DNA here is from genome assembly GCA_012719335.1 of Propionibacterium sp. Lineage (GTDB taxonomy): Bacteria > Actinomycetota > Actinomycetes > Propionibacteriales > Propionibacteriaceae > JAAYAO01. The sequence continues at coordinate 7,874 of JAAYAO010000152.1, forward strand.
GAACGCGACCTCACCGCGGTCGTCCTGGGGTACCCGGAACGGTCGGTGGGCCGCCGGATGAGCCCCGAGGTGATCGCCCTGTCGGCCGACAGCCTGGTCGGTGAATCGCTGCAACGGGTGCGCGACCGGATGGCCGAGGCCGAAACGATCTACACCCTGCCGGTGATCGCCGGCGGACGACGGGTGGTCGGGGTGGTCAGCCTGCGCGACCTGCTCGCCGCCCACCCCACCGAGATCGTCGGTGACCTGGCTCGCCGCGCCGACCTGGCCTACGCCACCGAGGACGTCGAGGACGTCGCCCGGCGCACCGCCAGCCTGAAACGGCTCGGCCTGCCGGTGGTCGATTCGGAGGAACGGCTGGTCGGCATCTTCACCGTCGACGACGCGCTGACGGTGTTGGAGGACGCCGCCGAGGAGGACCAGGCCCGCCAGGGCGGTGCGGAACCCCTGCGCTCGCCCTACCTGGCGACCCCGCTGTGGCGGATCGTCCGGTCACGGGTGGTGTGGTTGCTGGTGCTCGCGGTCGGCGCGACCCTGACCGTGCAGGTGCTGGAACAGTTCGAAGCCACCCTGGGTCAGATGGTGGTGTTGTCGGTGTTCATCCCGCTGCTGATCGGCACCGGCGGCAACACCGGCAACCAGGCCGCCACCACCGTCACCCGCGCCCTGGCCGTCGGCGACGTCGTACCCCGCGACCTGCTGCGGATCATCGCCCGCGAGTTCGCGATCGGTCTCAGCCTCGGCGCGGTACTCGGCGGCATCGCCTTCGGCCTGATCTCGCTCGCCTACAGCGTCGAGATCGGCCAGGTGATCGGTCTGACCCTGCTCGCCGTGTGCACCCTCGCCGCCGTCGCCGGCGGGGTGATCCCGCTCGTCGCCCGCACCCTGCGCGCCGACCCCGCCGTCTTCTCCAACCCCTTCATCTCCACCCTGCTGGACGCCTCCGGCCTGGTCATCTACTTCCTGATCGCCAAAGCCCTCCTCGGCCTCTGACTGCTGGTTGAGCCCGGCCGCTTGCGGCCGGTGTCGAAACCAGGCGAGTTCCACGCAGTCGGTAGTTCGGTCTGCGCTCAAAGGTCTCAGCTCAACCAGCGTGTGGGGGAGGGCGATCTCGCCGGGCCGTCGGTTGAGCAGCCCGCGTCAGCGGGCGTCGTCGAAACCAGGCCCTGCGATCTGCGGATTCGCGTCAGCGGCCGATCGTCCGCCGGGTGCGGATGTCGCTCAGCGGCGCAGGAACTCGTCCACCAGTGCGATGTACCCCGGCCGGTCGGTGAAGTAACCGCCGCAGTGGTCGACTCCGTCGAAGGTGACCAGTTCGGCGGCGCCGGGGCCGGCGGCCTCGACCAACCGGTGGGCGTGCTCGTAGGGGATCACCCGGTCGTCCGTGCCGTGCAGCAGCAGCATCGGGCGGGGCGCGATCCGTCCGATCACATCGATCGGCCGCACCTGGGCGAAGCGGTACCCGTACCGCACTCGGTTCACCGCATCGGCGACCGGCAGAAAGGTGCCGGGAATCCGGTAGCGGCGGTAC
>JAAYAO010000153.1 GCA_012719335.1 Propionibacterium sp.
CGGCACCGGCCACACCGACCCCACCGGTCTCACCGGAGCCGTCCACCGACCCCACGCCCACCGCCGACCCGACCCCCACGCCTTCGCCGTCGCCCACGACTGACACGGTCCCCCCATCGAAGGTGAGCGATGTGCGGGTCACCACGAGCACCTCGCACGAGTACGTCATCGAATGGCAGGCGGCGGTCGACAATGTCGGAGTGGTCGGCTACCAAGTGAAGATCCATGGTGGCCCAGCGCAGTACACCACCGATCCCTGCATCGTCATCCCGATCACCACTAACGAGTCCATCCACGTTGAGGTGCGGGCCTTCGATGCGGCCCACAATGTCGGCAAGCCGACCGACCTGTGGGTCACCGGCGTGGAGGACGGCGGGTCCCCCACCCCGTCCACGGATTCCCGGGACGGCCAACTGGCGCCCTCGGGAACCCCCACCCCCTGACCGTCGCGGTCGAGATCGCGCGGCCGGGCGGGTCGGCGAGCCTCCGAGTCAGCCGGCGGTGGTCCAGTCGACCCGGTGCGGTGCGCGTCACCGCCAGGGTCGAGCACCCGGCCTCCACGCCATGAATATTATATTCAAACCTCTTGTGTCGGGGGCCCGCGCCTCGCTACATTGCGGCGCATGACCCGAGTGAACACCTGGCAACACCACCCCGTTCTGAACGGGATTCGCGCCCATGAGGCCGAGTTCCGCGCCGCGGAGGAGGACTCCAACCGCGAACGCAAACTCTCCGCCCGCACCGTGGAGTTGTTCCGTGAGATCGGCATCATGCGCGTCATCCAGCCCGCCCGGTATGGCGGTTTCGAGGCTGATCCGCGGGTCTTCAATGAGGCCTGCCACCTGCTCGGCCAGTACGCCCCCGCGGCCGGCTGGGTGCTGGGCGTGGTCGGCGTGCACCAGTGGAACCTGGGCCTGTTCTCCGATCGGGTGCAGCAGCAGGTGTGGGGCGAGGACGACGGGGTGTGGCTGTCGGCCTCCTACGGCCCGGCCGGCCGGGCGGTGCCGGTCGACGGCGGCCTGGAACTGACCGGGCGGTGGAGCTTCTCCTCCGGGTCCGATCATTGCCGTTGGGCGCTGGTGGGCGGCATGTCCCGGGAGGACGACCGGATGGTCTACCGGCACTACCTGATCGAACGCGACACCGAGTACGACGTGGTCGATGTGTGGCACGCGTCCGGTCTGCCGGGGTCGGGGTCGAACGACATCGTGGTGGAGAAGAAGGTGATTCCGTACGAGCGGGCGATGGACACCGCCGACCTGTACGCCCTGAACGTGCCGGGCCTGGAGGTCAACACCGGACCGCTGTTCCGGATCCCCTGGTACACCCTGTTCGTCAACGCCATCTCGATGCCGATGGTGGGGATGGCCCGCGCCATCGTCGACGACACCTGCGCCATCTTCCGCGAACGCGCGGAGGCGACCCCGCCCAAGATGCCCAACCAGGCCACCTTGGTGCGGCTGGCCTCGGCTGATGCGTACGCCGACGTGGCCTACACCGCGCTGCAGCAGAACCTGACCGAGGCGTGGGAGGCCGTACAGGCCGACGAGCCGGTGCCGATGCGGGTGCGTTCGAACGCCAAACGCGACCACATCCTGGCCGTCGAGTCGTGCGTGCGGGCCGGTAACGAGGCCTATGCGATCGCCGGGCCGCGAGCCATTCACAATGCCGGGCGGATTCAGCAGGTCTGGCGCGACCTGAACGCCGGCAACCACCACGCGATGAACCTGCCCGAAGCCGCCTGGAGCCAGTACGGGGAGTACCTCGTCACCGGCAACCACGTCGCCCTGATCTGACCGTCCCCCAATTCACCGTCCCCAATTCGAGGAGAAACCCGATGCGTCCTGTCCTGTCCCTCGGCTATCTGCGGATGGCCGTTGCCGACCTGTCCGCCTGGAAGACCTTCCTGATCGACTTCATCGGCCTGATGGAGGTCGACGGCCCCACCCCCGATGCGGTGCACCTGCGCTTGGATGACCACGCAGCCCGCATCGTGCTGACCACGGCCGAACAGTCGCAACTGCTGGCCGCCGGCTACGAGGTGCTGAACGAAACCCATTTGGACGAGTTGGCAGCGGCGGTGTCCGAGTTCGGCATCGAGGTGACCCGGGGCAGCGCGCAGGAGGCCGCCGAACGTCAGGTGCGGGCCCTGGTGAAGTTCACCGACCCCGGTGGCAACCCGGTGGAGCTCTACTGCGGGCCGCTGCGCAGCTATCTGCCGATGCAGTCTCCGGTGTCTCGGTTCATCACCGGCGACCAGGGGATGGGACACATCATCACCAACAGCACCGATGTCGACCGGGATTTCGAGTTCTACACCACCGTGCTGGGCTTCGAAGACCGCAACACGATGGAGTTGCCGCATGGCCGGATGTACTTCATGAGCCCGAACCCGCGTCAACACACCCTGGGCCTGCACCCGGCCGAGGCACCCGGGCTGATGCACCTGATGTTCGAGGCCGCCACGATCGACGACGTCGGTGCCGCGATGGACCGTCGCGACGAGCACGGCATCGCCCCGATGCAGTCTCTCGGCCGGCACACCAACGACGATATGGTGTCCTTCTACGTCTGGTCGCCCGACCTACAAGCTGTCGAGTTCGGTTACGGTGCCACCACCGTGCACCGCCCCGAGCCCAGCTACCAGATCGCCCAGGGCGCCTACTGGGGCCACAAGTTCACCCCTCCCCCAGCCGGCTGAGCACGACGACGCGGGCCCCGGACGCCAACCGTGGGCCCGTCCCTGCCCGACGTCGCGGGGTTTCGACGCGCGATCGCACAGCGATCGCGGCTCAACCAGCGTTCCCTGCGACGCAACCCGACACCGGCTCAGCCAGCGTTTCCTGGGACGCAACCCGACACCGGCTCAGCGAGCGTTGACGGGGACGGTTGATTCATCCTCGATTCGGCCGAGGTCGAGCGGGGCGGCCGGGTCGGCGTCGATGATCGTGGTCAGGTTCGCCGGCCAGATCCAGGCGTCGGTGCCGGAGAGTTCGGCCAGCGGCCACCAGCGGTGCGACTGCAGCTTCAGCAGCTCCTCCTCGGTGTGTCCGGCGGTGCTGACCTCGTACCGGTCGGTGCGCAGTACGAAGAAGTGTTCCTCCTGTTCCAGCACCTGATCGGAGTAGCCGTGCACCGTGACC
>JAAYAO010000154.1 GCA_012719335.1 Propionibacterium sp.
GCACGATGTGGGCGAGGTTGTCGACCAGGACGTACTCGGCCAACCCACCGTCCGCGCCGTAGCCGCGGCCCCGCCAGGTGTTCACGCAGATGTTCTCCGCCCCGGCCCGACACGACACGCACTGCCCGCACGGGGAGGAGGCGTAGACGATCACCGGGGTGCCGACCAGCGGCACGTCGCGCGGGGTGCCGGGGCCGTATTTCGCCACCCGGCCGGCGATCTCGTGCCCCAGGGTGAACGGCAGTTCGTAGGGCAGCATGCCGGGTTGGGCGTTCAGGAACAGTTCGTCGGTGTGGCACAGCCCGACGCCGGCGACCTTGACCAGCACCTGACCGGGGCCGGGTTCGGGCACCGGCACCTCGCGGTACTCGGCGGGCTCCCCCCAGGCCGTGATCTGATATGCGCGCATCGTCTCTGCCATGGGGTGATCTTGCCGCACCCGGGGCCGATGCTCGGGCACCGACCCCGATCAGTGGACTACTGCGCCACCTTCGACTACTGCGCCACCTTCTTCATCTGCTGTCCGCAGCAGACTTCCTCGTGTCGGCCACCGTCGGTGCAGGTGCACGGTTTGGTGTACTGCAACTCCGAGCCGCACTTCTCACAGGCGAAACGTTCGCCCTCGGATCGTGCCATGATCAACCTCCTCGTTGCGACGTGACTACTACTCTACGTCGTTATCGGCGGAGGTGCGGCACCCGGCCGGTCAGTCGATGATGATCCGGCGCCGGGAGAAGACCCAGCGGCCGTCCTCGGCGCGGCTGAACTCGTCGTGGTAGCGGCCCATCGTGATCAGGGTCGGCGTGGCGTTGGTGTGGTGGTAGAAGTGCCAGTAGGCCGTCGAGGTGGGACGCTCCGGGTCGGGGTCGACCGAGATGCTGGTGACCACGTGCCGGGTGTGGGTGCCCGGCCCCTGGATCCCCTGCGCGCGCCGCTCGCGGGCGCCCTGCAACACATCGTCGCGGCCGGTGATCAGGGTCGGGTTCGGCATCACCGTTCCCCCGCCGGGGTAATCCCAGACGAAGTCGTCGGCCATCAGGGTGCTGTATTCCTCGATGGTGCCGAAGTCGGCCATCTGCGACAGTCGTGGCACCAGGTTGCTGATCTCCACGATCTGGGCGATCGGGTCGAAGTCTGTCACGGGGTTCTCCTGCGGTTAGGCGCTGCGGGTGACCACCGTGTCACACAACTGCGACAGGGCGTCGCGTGCGGTCCCTTCGGGTAGGACGGCCAGGTACGAGCGGGCCACCTCGGCCCGGCGCGCCACCTCGGCGCGGGTTTCGGCGATCACCCGGTGGCTGCGCAGCCGGCCGAGGGCCTCGTTCAGGGCCTCGTCACCGCTCAGGTCGCCGGCGACCATCGCCTGCAGTTCGGCATCGGCCGGGTCGTCGGAGGCGGCCAGCAGCAGCGTCGGCAGCGTCGCGATGCCCTCGCGCAGGTCGGTGCCCGGGGTCTTGCCGGTCTCGTCGGAGGTGATGTCGATGATGTCGTCGGAGAGTTGGAAGACCACCCCGAGTTCTTCACCGTAGGCCGACAGGGCTTCGATCTCGTTCTCGGACAGGCCGGAGACCATGCCACCGAAAACGGTGGACGCGGCGATCAGCGAACCGGTCTTGTCGGCCACCACCTGCAGGTAGTGGGCCAACGGGTCGGCCCCGTCGCGGTGGCCGACGGTTTCGGCGATCTGACCCTGCACCAGCCGGGCGAAGGTACGCGCCTGCACCCGGACGAAATCCGGGCCCAGCTCGGCCACCTGATCGGAGGCCCGGGCGAACAGGAAGTCACCCACCAGGATCGCCACCGTGTTGTCCCAGC
>JAAYAO010000003.1 GCA_012719335.1 Propionibacterium sp.
ACCGCGTCCACGGTGTGCTCGAACAGGTCGGCGATAGTCAAAGCCATGGGGAAAAGGATTACTGCGGTGTGGCCCGGGTGTCACCCGCAGGTTTCGGCCAACGGGAGATGAGCCGGCGCGAATGGCTGTGCCCACGGATAACTGTCGCGACCATGCCGCTGCGTGGGAAGCCGCCGTCCCGCCCGCGGAGCGATGCACGACAATGGGTAGTTGACGATCGACACCACGGAGGGGACATGACCGACACCGACCTGACCACCAACCGTACGGTCTTCGAGGAGGTACAACTCGGCCCGGTCACGCTGCGCAACCGCACCGTCAAGGCCGCCACCTCCGAGGGACGATCGCCCGAGGGCAAGGTCACCGACGAATTGATCGCCTTCCACCGCGGCTTCATCGACGGGGGCGTCGGGATGACCACGCTCGCCTACGCCACCGTGTCGAAGGAGGGGTACAGCGCACCGGGCCAGATCCTGATGGCCCGGGAGAACCTGCCCGGCCTGCAGGAGTTCACCGCCGCGATGCACGAGGGCGGGGGAGCGGTGTCGGCCCAGCTCGGCCACGCCGGGGTGGTGGCCCACCCGCGGATCACCGGGGTGCAGCCGATCGCGCCGTCCAAGTTCAAGAACCCGACCTCGTTCACCAAGGCCCGGGAGATGACCCACCAGGACATCAAGGACGTGGTGCGCCAGTTCGCCGATGCCGCCGAGTTGGCCGCCGAGGCCGGCTTCGACGCCGCCGAACTGCACTTCGGCCACCTGTACGTGGTGAGCTCCTTCTTCTCGCCGTGGATCAACAAGCGCACCGACGAGTACGGCGGCAGCATCGAGAACCGCACCCGTTTCGCCCTGGAGATCGTCGACGCGGTGCGCGATCGGGTCGGCAGCGACATCGCGCTGATCGCGAAGATGTCGATGGACGACGGCATCAAGGGTTCGATCTGGCTGGACGAATCGGTGCGCACCGCCGAACTGCTCGACCAGCAGAACAAGCTGGACGCGATCGAACTCACCCAGGGCTCCAGCGTGTACCACCAGATGTACCTGTTTCGCGGTGACATTCCCGTGGACGACATGGCCGCCCAGCAGAAGTTCCCCTTCAACGTGGGGGTGCGGCTGCTCGGCAAGCGGATCCTCGGCGACTACCCGTACTACGACATGTACATGTTCGAGTCGGCCCGCCAGTTCGTGCCCAAGGTGAAGAACACCAAGCTGATGCTGCTCGGTGGCATCAACAACCACGACCACATGCAGAAGGGGCTCGACGCCGGCTTCGATTTCGTGGTGATGGGACGGGCACTGCTGCGGCAGCCGGATCTGGTGAACCGGATCGAGGCCGATCGGTCGACCGACGGCATCTGTATCCACTGCAACAAGTGCATGTTCACCGTCTACGGCAAGACCCACTGCGTCTTCGAGCCGCAGTACGCCCGCAACGCCTGACCGTCCGGGTCACCGCCGGATGCGCCGCGCGCGGGTGACGCCGAGGCGGAAACCGCAAGCCCGGGGCGAGCCGAAGCCATAGTGGTCGCGGCTCGCCCCGGGCTTGCGTTTTCGGTCACTGCCGTCGGGTGCTGCCTGTCGTCGGGGCACTGTGCCGGCGGGTGAACTGTGCAGTCGCGGTGCACCGACGGTTGAGCCGGAACCGTTGGGCGGAAAGGTGTACCCCGCCGGTGGGTGGGGTCCTGCACGATGAGGGCACACCCGACTTCGGTACGGAGGATCCATGACCATCGAGCAGCACAAGCCGTCCCCCTTCGAACCGGCCACCCTGGGGCCGGTGACCCTGCGCAATCGGACGATCAAGTCGGCCACCTCGGAGGGGCGTTCGCCCCGGGGACAGGTCACCGATGAGCTGATCGAGTTTCACCGCGGCTTCGTCGACGGCGGAATCGGGATGACCACGATCGCCTACTGCACCATCGCCAAAGAGGGCTACAGCGCTCCGGGCCAGATTCTGATGAATCGCAGAAACCTGGCCGGGCTCAAGGAGTTCACCGACACGATGCACCTGGGCGGGGCCGCGGCCTCGGCCCAACTCGGGCACGCCGGGGTGGTGGCGCACCCCAAGGTCACCGGGGTGCAGCCGGTGGCACCGTCGAAGTTCCTCAACCCGACCGCCTTCACCCGGGCCCGGGAGATCGCCCGCGACGAGATCCGGCTGATCGTGCGCCAGTTCGCCGATGCCGCCGAGTTGGCCGCCGAGGCCGGCTTCGACAACGTCGAATTGCACTTCGGGCACCTCTACATCGTCGGGTCGTTCCTGTCGCCGTGGATCAACAAGCGCCGCGACGAGTACGGCGGCAGTATCGAGAACCGCACCCGCTTCGCCCTGGAGATCGTCGAGGCGGTGCGCGATCGGGTGGGCAACGACATCGCGGTCACCGCCAAGCTGTCGATGTCGGACGACATCAAGGGCTCGATCTGGCTGGACGAATCACTGCGCACCGCCGAACTGCTCGACCAACAGGGTGGCCTGGACGCGATCGAGCTGACCCAGGGCTCCTCGGTGTGGCACCAGATGTTCATGTTCCGCGGTGGCATTCCGGTGGACGACCTGGTGAAGAACCAACGGTTCCCGTTCAACATCGGCGGCAAACTGTTCGGCAAGCGGATCCTCGGCGACTACCCGTACCACGACATGTTCATGCTGGAATCGGCCCGCCAGTTCGTGCCGAAGATGCGCAACACCAAGTTGATCTACCTGGGCGGGGTGAACAACGCCGCCCACTTCCACCAGGCGATCGACGAGGGTTTCGACTTCGTCGCGATCGGCCGGGCCCTGCTGCGGGAACCCGACCTGGTCAACAAGGCCCAGGCCGACCCCAGCACCGAGGGCATCTGTATCCACTGCAACAAGTGCATGTACACCGTCTTCGGCAAGACCCACTGCGTTTTCGAACCCGACTACGCCCGCAACACCTGACCGGCACCGGCGCGCCCGTGGTCGGAGAGCCGCCACTTTCCCGAGGTCACCCGGCCGGCGTGACGCAAACCGCACGCATGGCGCGTGCCGAAGCCATGGTGGTCGCGGCTCGCGCCATGCTTGCGGTTTCGGTCACCGATGTCGCGTGCCGGCTCACCGGCCCGGCATATCGGGGTGGTGGGAAGCCGGGTCAGCGGGTGATCAGGAAGGCCTCGTCGTCGGAGGGATCGCCGAACAGGACGGCGGTGTCGGTGACCAGATAGGGCACCAGGGTCTCCTCGGGCAGCGAGGTGGCCGCCCCGGAAGCGAGGTCGTAGGTGGCCGGGTAACCGGTGTCGGTGCTGACCAGGTACGCAGTGTCGCCGTCGATGGCGGTGACGGTCATCGTGTTCTGTGATGCGACCGGTTCGGCTGTTCCGGCTTCCACGTCGACGATCACCACGGCATCGTCGGTGGCGAATACCACGAACCGGCCGTCATCGGTCACGATCAGCGGGTGCTGTCGGTGGAAGCCGAGCGCCCCACCGCGCAGGCCGGCCAACTCCTGCGGCGTCGGGGTGACCGGGTCGCCGGTGTTGCCGTCGTACCAGGTGACCGGGCCGGGCTCCGTGCCATCACCGTCCAGTAGCAGCACCAGGTTGCCCAGGTAGCCGATCGACAGTTCCTCGGCCTGCGACGCCACCTCCTCGTGTTCGGTCAGGCTCATCCAGGCGACCGAGCCGTCCGGGGCCATGGCGAACAGTCCTCGGACGGCGTGGAAGGTGTCGTCCCGGAATGCGCTGGTCGAGATGGCCTGCACCAGGTTGCCTCCGAACACCCCCACCTGATCCGGGCGGGACATGAG
>JAAYAO010000155.1 GCA_012719335.1 Propionibacterium sp.
CGTAGCGGCCACCGGCGACCGAGAAGATGTGCCCGGTCTCGGGGCAGTCCTCGCGCACCAGCCAGGTCACCATCGGCGACACCCAGGACGGGTCGAGCTTGGCCAGGATCTCCTCCGGCAGCAACTCCTCGGTCATCTGGGTGCGGGCCAGCGGGGCGATCGCGTTCACCCGGATGCCGGCCTTCTTGCCCTCGATGCTGAGCACCCGGGTGAGGCCGACCAAGCCCATCTTGGCCGAGCCGTAGTTGGCCTGGCCGAAGTTGCCGTAGATGCCCGAACCCGAGGCGGTCATCACCACCGAGCCGCCGCGCTCCTTCAGGTGCGGCCAGGCGGCGTGGGTGACGTGGAAGGAACCGCCCAGGTGCACCGCCAGGACGGCCGCGACCTGATCCGGGGTCATCTTCTGGAAGCTAGAGTCACGCAGGATGCCGGCGTTGTTGACCACCGCGTCCAGCCGTCCCCAGGTCTTGATGGCGGTCTCGACGATCGCCTGGCCGCCCTCCCAGGTGTCGACCCCGTCGGTGTTGCCGATCGCTTCGCCGCCGGCTGTCTTGATCTCCTCGACCACCGGCGTCGGGTCGCCCACGTCGTTGACCACCACCGCGACTCCGTCGGCGGCCAGCGCCAATGCGTGGCTGCGCCCCAGTCCCTGTCCGGCACCCGTTACGATCGCGACGCGATCTGCCATGGTTGTTCCCCTCATTCGATTGACACTCCGTCATTGTGTTGCAGCTAACACTAGAGCTAACACCTGACGCTTGAGAACCCGCCCCGGCCGAATATTGCTAAATAATGTGTGTTAGCGGCCCGGACGGCCGCTATCGTGCCGGTGTGCAGATCACCCTCATCGACGGCACCACTCATACCCGCAACCACTGGCAGTGGGGACGCGGCTGGCAACCCGGGCGGCGCAAGTACGCCCTGCACCTCACCTGGGAGCACGCCCCGGAGGTCCATCGGATCTCGGCCGCGGCGCACGAAGCCCTCGGTCGGGTCGCCGAGCTGGATCTGATCCCGCAGCAGTGGCTGCACCTGACGATGACCGGCATCGGGTTCACCGACGAGGTGAGCGAGGAGCAGGTGACCGCGATCACCGATCCGGTGTTCGACGCCTGGCAGCATCTGGCCTCCCCCGGTGTGGAGTTCACCGGCTTCCTGGTCGCCGATGAGGCGATCATGCTGCAGGCCGAGTTGCCGGAATGGTTGGCGGTGTTCATCGAGTTGCAGCGCACCGCGGTGGACGAGGTGCTGGGCCCGCAGCCGTGGAAGCCCTTCCACCCGCACGTGTCGCTGAGTTACAGCAACGGGACGACCCCGATCGAGCCGATCGTGGACGCGGTGCACACGATTGCGGCCGGGTTGCCGGAGACCGTCGACGCCACCCCGGCCCTCACCCTGTTGCGGATCGGCAAGGACAACCGGATGTACGAATGGGACGTGCTGCGCGGGGCCTGATGGAAGTTCCTGCGTAGAGGTTGCGAGGTTTCACTTCGACGTGGCTCAGTACAAGCGACACGCCGCGCAAGCGCGGCGGCTCAACCAGCGTATGGGCAACCAGCGTCAGAGGGGCAGGCGGCTCAGACGTTGTAGCCGAGGGCCCGCAACTGCTCGCGGCCGTCCTCGGTGATCTTGTCGACGCCCCACGGGGGCATCCAGACCCAGTTGATCTCGTGGTTGTTGACCAGGCCTTCCAGGGCGGTGGCGGTCTGGTCCTCGATCACGTCGGTCAGCGGGCAGGCGGCGCTGGTCAGGGTCATGTCGATGACGGCGTGGTTGCCCTCCTCGACGTGGACGCCGTAGACCAGGCCGAGGTCGACGATGTTGATGCCCAGCTCGGGGTCGACGACGTCCTTGAGGGCCTCGGTGAGGTCCTCCTCGGTGGTCACCGAGGAGCCGGCGCCACCCGAGGCATCGGGCAGGGTGTCGCGCACCAGGTCGGACGGGCGCACCTCGTCGCCGGGCCGGGTTGCAGCGTTCTCGGTCATCGGTCGGCTCCTTGTCCTTCGGTGGCTTGGTGGGCGGCGTCGGCGAAGGCCGACCAGCCCAGCAGGGCACATTTCACCCGGGCGGGGAATTTGGCAACCCCGTGAAAGGCGATCGCGTCCTCGAAACGGTCCTCGTCGAGTTCGACCTTTCCCTGCCCGTGCATCATTTCCTTGAATTCCTCGTACAACTCGAGCCCGTGGGCCAGGCCGTGGCCGATCACCAGCTCGGTCATGATCGAGGTGGAGGCCTGCGAGATCGAGCAGCCCTCCCCCAGGTACGACACGTCGACGACCTGGTCACCGTCGAGGTTCACCCGCAGGGTCAGTTCGTCCCCGCAGGACGGGTTCACGTGGTGCACCTCGGCCTGGTAGGGCTCACGCAGGCCGGAGTTCGACTTGGCGCGGTAGTGCTCCAGGATGATGTCCTGGTACAAGGCGTTGACGTCCATCAGCGTCCTTTGAAGAAGTCGGTGGTCCAGTTCAGTGCGTCGACCAGCGTGTCGATCTCGGCCTCGGTGTTGTACAGGTACACCGAAGCGCGCGAGGACGACTGCACCCCGAGCCGTTCGTGCAGCGGACGGGCACAGTGGTGGCCGCCGCGGATCGCGATGCCGCGCGAATCCAGCAACTGGGACACATCATGCGGGTGGATGTCGTCGATCCGGAAGGCCAACGCCCCACCCCGGTTGTGGCTGGTGGTCGGGCCCAGCAGCCGCAGACCCGGGACGGTCGCCAGCCCGGCCAGGGCGTATTCGACCAGTTGATGTTCCCGTTCGGCGATCGCCGGCATCCCGATCGCCGACAGGTAGTCGACCGCGGCCCCCAGACCGACGGCCTGGACGATCGGCGGGGTGCCCGCCTCGAAGCGGGCCGGCGGGGCGGCGTAGGTCGAGCCGGTCATCCGGACCACCTCGATCATCTCCCCACCACCGAGGAAGGGCGGCAGTTCGGCGAGCAGGTCGTAGCGCCCCCACACCACGCCGAGGCCGGTCGGGCCGAGCATCTTGTGCGAGGTGAACACGAACAGGTCCACCCCCAGGGCCGACACGTCGGTGGGCAGGTGCGGCACCCCCTGGGAGGCGTCCACCACCACCGTGGCCCCGAAGGCGTGGGCTCGCTCGGCGATCCCGGCGATCGGGTTGACCGTGCCCAGCACGTTCGACACCCAGGTCACCGACACGATCTTGGTGCGCTCGTTGATCAGCGACTCGTCGCTCAGGTCGAGCCGACCCTCGTCGGTGATGTCGAACCAGCGCAGGGTGGCGCCGGTACGTTCGGCGAGCATCTGCCAGGGCACGATGTTGGAGTGGTGCTCCATCACCGAGATCACGATCTCGTCGCCGGGGCCGAGCCCGGCACCGAGGGTGTGCGCGGCCAGGTTCAGGCCGGCCGAGGCGTTGCCGACGAAGACGACTTCCTCGGGACGGTTGGCCCCGATGAACCCGGCCACCTTGGCCCGGGCGTTCTCGTAGGCCTCGGTCGCCTCGGCGCCGAGCAGGTGCATGGCGCGGGCCACGTTGGCGTTGTGCTGCAGGTAGTGGTCGGCGATCGCGTCGACGACCTGCCGCGGCTTCTGCGAGGTGTTGCCCGAGTCCAGGTAGGTGATCGGCTTTCCGGGCGCATACTCACGCGCCAGGATCGGGAAATCCTCCCGAACCCGGGCGACGTCGAAGGGTGCGGCAACCGGCGTCATCAGGCCTGCGCCACCTTGAGGTACTTGTCGTAGCCCTCGGCCTCGAGTTCCTCGGCGAGTTCGGTGCCGCCGCTGTTGACCAACTGGCCGCCGACGAACACGTGCACCCGGTCGGGCTTGATGTAGCGCAGGATGCGGGTGTAGTGGGTGATCAGCAGGACGCCCTTGCCACCCTGGGCGTGGAAGCGGTTCACCCCGTCGGAGACGATCCGCACCGCGTCGATGTCGAGGCCGGAATCGGTCTCGTCCAGGATGCACATTTTCGGCTCGAGCAGCGCCATCTGGAGAATTTCATTGCGCTTCTTCTCGCCGCCGGAAAAGCCGACGTTGACCGCCCGCTTCAGCATGTCCTGATCGATGTTCAGTTCCTTGGCCTTCTCGCGGACGGCGCGGAGGAAGTCGGGCGTGGACAACTCCTCCTCACCGCGCTTGCGGCGAACGGCATTCACGGCCGTGCGCAGGAACGTCATCGAAGCGACGCCGGGAATCTCGATCGGATACTGGAACGCGAGAAACAGCCCCTTGGCCGCGCGCTCGTCGGGATCGAGGCCGAGCAGATCTTCGCCTTCGAGGGTCGCGGTGCCGCCGGTGACCTCGTAATCGTCCTTGCCGGCAAGCACGTAAGACAGCGTCGATTTCCCGGAGCCGTTCGGCCCCATGATGGCGTGGACCTCGCCCGCCTTCACGGTGAGATCGAGGCCGCGAAGAATCTGGTTGTCTTCGACCGACGCCTGGAGATTTTTTACTTCGAGCAACGCCATATCAGCCCACACTTCCTTCGAGCGAAATTGCAATCAGCTTCTGCGCCTCTACCGCGAATTCCATCGGCAGGTGCTGCAGCACGTCTTTCACGAA
>JAAYAO010000156.1 GCA_012719335.1 Propionibacterium sp.
CACGTCGGTTGAGGAGGCCCGTAGGGCCGTCTCGAAACCAGTGCCCGTGTGGCCCTGGTGGGTTGCGCTTCGACGCTCAACGAGCCTGATGGGGCGTCCGGGTCAGTCGGTGTGCGGGGCGCCGTCGAGGACGGCGCGGGTGCCGGACAATCCGAGGCGGGTGGCGCCGGCTTCGATCATGGCGGTGGCGTCGGCCCAACTGCGGATTCCGCCGGAGGCCTTGACCCCGAGGCGTCCGCCGACGGTGTCGGCCATCAGCCGCACCGCGT
Source organism: Propionibacterium sp. (assembly GCA_012719335.1). Classification (GTDB taxonomy): domain Bacteria; phylum Actinomycetota; class Actinomycetes; order Propionibacteriales; family Propionibacteriaceae; genus JAAYAO01. Next base: position 270 of record JAAYAO010000156.1, read on the forward strand.
GCACGCTCGCTCCACCGGTCGGGTGGAACCCGGTCGAGGTCTTCACGAAATCGGCCCCGGCGGCTTCGGCGGCCCGACAGGCGGCCACGATCTGCTCGTCGGTCAAGGCTGCGGCTTCGATGATCACCTTGAGCACCGCACCCTCGGTGGCCTCGCGCACCGCCCGGATCTCGGTCTCGGTGTGGGCCGCGTCGCCGGCGATCAGGCGCCCGATGTCGATCACCATGTCCACCTCGTCGGCTCCCAGCCGCACCGATTCGGCCGCCTCGGCTGCCTTCGCCGCCGGGGTGTGCTTGCCCGAGGGGAAACCACAGACGGTCGCGATCTTCACCGGGGCGTCCGGCAGCGGCAGCATCGACGGGGACACACACACCGAGTAGGCGCCGAGTTCGGCGGCCTCGACGACCAACGCCGTCACATCGGCGGGAGTGGCCTCGGGCTTGAGCAGGGTGTGGTCGACCAATACGGCCAGGTCAGCGGCAGAAAGCTCCATGCCGTCCACCCTATAACCGCCCGAACCGCCCGGCCCGGTCGGGGATCAGGCGGGGGTGGTGTCGTCGACCTCGAAGACGTCATCGCGGGTGGTGGGCGGCACGTCCCGCTTGAACAGCATGTCGAGCGCGGCCCGGCCACCGCCGAAACAAGTGAAGATCAGCGCCAGCGCGGCCACCACCAGCGAGTACTCGTAGCCGCCGTGGTCGACCCACAGGCCGTGCTGGAACTGGCCGAAGCCGATCAGCAGGCCGAACACGATCAACACCACAGCGCCGGCGATCGGGGTCAGCAGGCCCACGATCAGCAACACCCCGCAGACGAATTGGGTGATCACCAGGGTCCAGGCGAAGAGTTGCGGCTGCGGCATCCCGAGGTCGATGAAGTCGTTGACCCGGGCCTGCACACCCTCGTTGATCCAGGAGCGCCAGCCGTTCATCACCAGCACCCCGCCGAGCACCAACCGGGCCAGCAGCAGGGCAAGGTCGCGCACCACCTGCAAGAAGGTCTTCATCGCGGACTCCCTCGGGTCGACATTTCCCGGCCAGACTAGGGCAGCGCGCGCCGCTGCGGCAGTAGGCACCCGGGCGGATCGGCGGATCATCCGGCCCCGGTCTCGGTGCCGCCGACCCGGGTGCCGCCGTTATTGGGGATGGTTATGCCGCCCAGCGCGGCATAACCATCCCCAATAACCATCCAAGGCGCAGAAGAACCACCGATTCGCCGCACTAGCACGAGTGTGCTAGAAAGGGTGGGTGCCCAGAACCCTCGACAAACAAGCCCGCAAGGCCCAACTCGCCGAGGCGGTGTGGGATGTGATCACCGACCTCGGTATCGCCGCGGTGTCGGTGCGTTCGGTCGCCGATCGGGCCGGGGTGGTGGTCGGCTCCCTGCGGCACGTCTTTCCCACCCGCACCGACCTGGTCACCTTCTCGGCCGAACTGATGGTGCAGCGGGTGCAGCAACGGTTGGCCGCCACCGAGCGCACCGACGACCCGCGGGTGGACGCGGTCGAGCAACTGCGCCACCTGCTGCCGCTCACCGAACAGACCCGGGTCGAGTTCGAGGTGACCATCGCGCTGATCGCCGAGAGCGTCGCCGAACCCGCCCTGACCGAGATCCGCGATGTCGCCCACGCCGACCTGTCCCGACTGTGCACCGAACTGGCCGAACGGCTCACCGGCCGCCCCCGCGACGAGAACACCGAACGGGCCGGACGTCGACTGCACGCGCTGGTGGACGGGCTGGCGATGCAACTGCTGCACCAGGCCGACGAGGTGGACGGCGAATGGGCGGTGGCGATGGTGCGCGAGGAAGTCGACAACCTGTACCGAACCCGCGAACTGGGGGAGCACTGATGGCCTGGCTGATTCTGATCGCCTCCGGAGCCCTGGAAGCGGTCTGGGCCAACGCCCTGGCCGCCTCCCACGGTCTGCGCAAACCCATCCCGACCGCGATCTTCCTGGTCGCCGGGGCGGCCAGCCTGATCGGGCTCGGGATTGCGATGCGCACCCTGCCCACCGGCACCGCCTACGCCGTCTGGGTCGGGATCGGCGCCACCCTGACCGTCGCCTGGGCGATGTGGCGCCGGGTCGAACCCGTTTCCCTGGCCAAAATCGCCCTGCTGGTCGGCATCGTCGGCTGCGTGATCGGCCTGAAGGTGGTGGCCTGAGATGGCACGTCCACGCATCGGCGGCTGGCCGGTACTGATCGCCAGCGGAGTGCTGGAAGCGGTCTGGGCGACCGCACTCGGCGCCTCGGACGGGTTCACCCGGCTCGTCCCCTCGGTGGTCTTCGTGATCACCGTGATCATCAGCACCATCGGGCTGGGTATCGCGATGAAGACCATCCCGACCGGCACCGCCTACTCGGTGTGGACCGGGATCGGTGCGGTACTGACCGTGACCTGGGCGCTGCTCACCGGGGCGGAACCGTTCAGCGTGCTCAAGGTGATCTTCCTGCTCGGGGTGATCGGCTGCGTGGTCGGTCTGCAAATCCTGAACCGGTTGGAATCGGCCACCCTGCCGGGCGAGGACGTGGCGCAGGCCGCTGAGTAAGGTGCCACCATGCTGATCGCACTCAATGACCTGCGCCCCGACCTGGCCGAGGGCGCCTGGGTGGCACCCACCGCGACCGTTGCCGGCGCCGTCACGATGGGCCCCGACGCGTCGGTCTGGTACGGCACCGTGGTGCGCGCCGACGGTGACCGGGTCTCCATCGGGGCCCGCACCAACCTGCAGGACAACTCGGTGGTGCACGTCGACGAGGGCTACCCCGCGATCATCGGCTCCGAGGTGGTCGTCGGGCACCGGGCGATCATCCACGGCTGCACCATCGGCGACGGCTGCCTGATCGGCATGGGGGCGGTGGTGATGAACGGCGCGGTGATCGGCGAGGAATCCCTGATCGCCGCCGGCGCCCTGGTGCTCGAGGGCACCGAGGTGCCACCCCGCTCGGTGGTGATGGGCAGCCCGGGCAAGGTGGTGCGTGAACTCGACCCCGAACGGGCCGCCAAGTTCCGGATCGGTGCGGCCAACTACGTGAAACTGAAGAACCTGCACGCCGCCGGTGTGCTGCTGGACGGGAACCCGCCGGAGTGATCCCCCGGGCCGACCGCACCTTGGTGATGGGCATCGTCAACGTCACCCCCGACTCCTTCTCCGACGGTGGCTCCTGGCCCGATGCCGATTCGGCCATCGCGCAGGGCGAACGACTGCTCGCCGAGGGTGCCGACCTGATCGACGTCGGGGGTGAGTCGACCCGGCCCGGCGCGGCCCGTCCCGATGCCGAGGAGGAACTGCGCCGGGTGATCCCGGTGATCCGGGCGCTGGCCGGGCGGGGCGCGGTGGTGTCGGTGGACACCATGCGCGCCGAGGTCGCCCGGCAGGCGGTCGCCGCCGGAGCGGGCATCGTCAACGATGTGTCCGGGGGGCTGGCCGACCCGCAGATGTTCGCCGTGGTCGCCGAACTGGGCGCCGACTACGTGCTGATGCACTGGCGGGCGCACTCGGCCACCATGCAACAGGCCGACCGGTTGCACTACGACGACGTGGTCGCCGACGTCTGCGCCGAACTGTCCGGCCGCGTCGACGAAGCCCTGGCCGCCGGCATCGACCCGGCCCGGCTGGTGCTCGACCCCGGCTTCGGCTTCTCCAAGACCGTGGACCACAACTGGACGCTGCTGCGCGGCATCGACCGGGTGCAACACCTCGGGTATCCCGTCCTCGTCGGGGTCTCGCGCAAGAGCTTCCTCGGCGCCCGCCTCGGCACCGGCGGCACCGCCCGTCCCCCGGCCGAACTGGACGACGCGACCGCCGCGGTCAGCGCCTGGTGCGCCGAACGCGGGGTCTGGGCGGTGCGCACCCACACCGTCGCCGCCCATCTGGACGCCGCCCGGGTGATGCGCGAACTGCGCCGGGCCGACCCGGGGGCGTGATCGACGCCACTTGACCGGGCGGGACGTTCGATAAGGTCTGGGGCGTCGTGCGAGGGGAGGTACACCGATGGGACGGATCACGCTCACCGGCATCGCGGCACACGGCCATCACGGGGTGTTCGAACACGAACGCCGCAACGGGCAACGATTCGTGGTCGACGTCACCTGCGAGGTGGATCTGACCGCCGCCGTGGAGACCGACGAGTTGAGCCACACGGTCGACTATGGTGCACTCGCCCAAGCAATCGTCGCCGACATCACGGGGGAGCCGCTGAACCTCATCGAAGCCCTGGCGGGTCGCATCGCCGCAACCTGCCTTGCCGACGACCGGGTCGCCGAAGTGAGCGTCACCGTCCACAAGCCCCAAGCCCCGATCACCGTGCCGTTCGACGACGTGGCGGTGACCGTGCACCAGAAGCGAAGGACCACCCCATGACCAGTCCCAACCCCTACGCGATCGACGTCGACACGCTGTCGGGCATGAAGCCCCTCAGCAAGCTCGTGGTCGCGATCGGTTCGAACCTCGGCGACCGGCTCGCCGCGATCTCCGGTGCGGTCAACGCCCTGCGCGACACCCCGGACGTGATCATCGTCGACGTCTCCCCGATCTACGAGACCACCGCCGTCGGCGGGCCCAGTGACAACCCCGACTTCCTGAACCTGGTGGTGGTGGCCGAAACCACCCAGGATCCGCGCACCCTGCTGGAGCGGATGCACGCCATCGAGGACGCCTTCGGCCGCACCCGGGATCTGCCCAACGGGCCGCGCACCCTGGATCTGGATTTGATCATGGTGGGCCGGCACGCGATGAACGACGAGAAGCTCACCCTGCCGCACCCGCGCGCCCACGAACGCGCCTTCGTCCTGGCCCCCTGGCTGGACATCGACCCCGGCGCCGAACTGGACGGCCACGGCAAGATCGCCGACCTGCTCGCGGGCCTCGACCAGGAGGGCATCACCCGCCGCGACGACCTCGAACTCGAGGACTGAGGCCACATTGTCCGAACCGGAACACCCCGAGCCGCCGCGCCTGGCCCTGACCAGTTGGCGGATGCTGATCACCGCCGCACTGGTCGGTGGGGTGCTGGTCTGGTTCGTCACCGACCTGATCGGACGCACCGGCGCCACCCCGCCGGTGGTGCCGCCCGCGGCACCGTTGCTGCTCGGTCTGGCCGCGGTGGTGGTGGCGGTGTTCGGATGGCGGATGCGGCAACGGGTACACGTGCAACGGGTGCGGGTGAACGCCTTCGAAGCCGTCCGGCTGCTGGTGTTGGGCAAGTCCGCCGCCCTCGGTGGAGCGGTGGTGCTGGGCGGGTATCTGGCCTACGCGCTGGTGCACCTGCCCCGCTGGGAGGCCGCAGCCCCGCGGGAACGGGTGATCTGGTCGTTCGTCGCGGTGATCACCAGCCTGGGGTTGGTGGCGGCCGGATTGTTCCTGGAGCGGGCTTGTAAACGCCCCGATGATGACGACGAGGAGACCTCCGCGGGCCCCGAAAGCGTCCTCTGAGCACTGTTCGCGAAACGCCGCGCCGCGGAATGTCAACAGTGCTGAGAATCACGGACACGCAGCCCCAAATGGGCCGGGAATTCAGCTTGCGATGCTAGATTTCGCCGCGTGAGCACAGTGTCGAATCGGGCCATTTCCCCTTCCCATTGGCGTCGCACGGCCCAGCTCGTTCTGGGTGCCGGCGCCGTCTTGGCCATCGCTGCTGCCTTCGGACCGGTCTGGGTGATCCGGGTCGGTATCGGAGTTGCCATCGTGGCCGGAGTGATCGCCGCGGCACTGCTGTGGCGGCAGGTACGAGCCGAACAACACCGTCGCAGCCGGGAGGCCGCCGACCACGCCGTATCGCACGGCGAAGCGCTGAGCACCGAACGCGCCCAGCACGTGTCGGTGCTGTCGACCATGGAGTCGTACAACTCCGAGGCCGCCGGCAAGGTACGCACCCTGCACGAGCAGATCGACGAGCTGCGCAGCGAATTGAGCACCCAGCAGCAGCAACTCTCCCAGTTGCGGGGTGACAACGCCTCCCTGGCGGCCACCATCGCCCAACTGCGCACCGAACTGAGCGCCCGCGAGGCCGAAGTGCGGGCCCTGACCGAGGACGATGCCGAACTGCTCGCCCTGCCGCGCCGGGTCGCGACCCGCAGCGACTGGGACGCCCTGCCGAAGGCCGAGGACATCTGGGCCGAGGGTGACTACCCGACCGTGGTCGACCTGCAGACCCTCGCCCTGGGCGGCGAGGAACACCACGAGGAACGCCGCCAGGCCTGAGACCCGGCACCTTTCCGTTCGACCCCGGCGCCGACTGGTTCGGCGCGGCTATTTGTCGACGTCACCCACCACGTAACCGAGGGACGCCAACGCCCCCTCCAACTCCGCCACCGGGCACCCCGGCAACAGCGCCGGTAACGCCGACACTGTCGCCGCCGACGGCGTCCGCAACCGCAACCGCCACGGCGTGGCCTGCCCCCGCGACACCAGATGGCACCCGGCCCGACCCAACGGCGCCTCGGTGGCGACATGGGTTTCGGCCTCCGGCACCTTGATCACCTTCGGCAACGGCACCTCCACCGGGCCCGGGGTATCGGCCAGCCGGTCGACCAGAGTGGCGATCAACTCCGCCGATGCCACCACCTCTGCGGCCAACTGGCGCAACCGTCCGGGTGCATCGTTGGTCACCGTCGGGGTGCGGGACGGGACGTGCCGGGCGTAATCCAGGTAGGGCGTCAACCGGCGTACATCCAGATCCACCCCCGCGGCCCGGGCCACCGGCCCGGACAGGCCGTAACCGTCGATCACCCCGGCCGGCACCGGCACCACCCCTGAAGCGGCCGGGGAATGGGCCGCCATCGCCGACAGCAACGCATCGGCCCAACGCGCCGCGTCCGCGGTTGCGGTGACCTCCGCGGCCAACCAGGCGCCGGTGGCGTCCACGGCCAGACCGCCCAGCCGGGTGATCATCGGATGCACCCGGTTACCGGTCAACGCCAACAATTGGCCACGCAACGCCTCCCGGATCGGCAGCAGGGGTGCGATATCGGGGACGCGGCGGGCCGGCCAACCGAGAAACCCCAGATGGGACGCGATCCGGGTGTGCTCGGCCAACACCATCCGCAACAGCACGGCCCGTTCGGGCACCACCAGGCCGAGCAGATCCTCCACCGCCAGGGCGACCACCAACTCCCCGGCGAACGGGGCATGCCAGTCGTGCCGGTTGGCCAGCATCAACACCTGTCGGTAGTCGCGCACCTCGAAGAGCTTCTCCACCCCCCGGTGCAGGGCACCGACCCGCACATCGGCCGCGGCGATCGTGTCGCCGTCCAGCCACAGATCGAGCTCCAACAGCCCCGCGCGGGACGGATGATCCGGGCCCAGATCCAGCAACAGGGTGCCGTCGGGCAGTTCCCGGCCGGGCAGTAGGCCGGCAGCCGGGGAGCCGACCAGCACCTTCAGGTCGGCTGCGTCGTCGGGAACAGGCATGGGGTCAGCCTGCCATGTCGGGGGTGGTGGCACCGCCGGCGCCCGCAACCCG
>JAAYAO010000157.1 GCA_012719335.1 Propionibacterium sp.
CGACCGAGGCGGTTGATGGCATCGGCGAAGTCGAGATAGACACCGCGGCGGCCCTGACCGGGCACCTCGGGGCCGACACCGCGACCCTCGTCGCACATGTTCTTGGCCTGTCGGGACGCGATGTCACGCGGCACCAGGTTGCCGAAGGCCGGGTAGATCCGCTCCAGGTAGTAGTCGCGGTCCTGCTCGGGGATCTGGCGCGGGTCCTTGGTGCAGTCCTCGCCGTTCTTCGGCACCCAGATGCGTCCGTCGTTACGCAGCGACTCCGACATCAGGGTCAGCTTCGACTGGGTATCGCCCGACTGCGGGATGCAGGTCGGGTGGATCTGGGTGTAGCAGGGGTTGCCGAAGTAGGCACCCTTGCGGTGCGCCCGCCAGTTGGCGGTCACGTTGCAGCCCATCGCGTTGGTGGACAGGAAGAACACGTTGCCGTAGCCACCGGTGGCGAGCACGACGGCGTCGGCGAAGTAGTTCTTCACCTCACCACTGACCATGTCGCGCACCACGATGCCGCGGGCCCGACCGTCGGCGACGATCAGTTCGAGCATCTCGTGGCGGGTGTGCATGTGCACGGTGCCGGCGGCGACCTGACGTTCCAGGGCCTGGTAGGCGCCGATCAGCAACTGCTGACCGGTTTGGCCGCGGGCGTAGAAGGTACGCGACACCTGCACGCCGCCGAAGGAGCGGTTGTCGAGCAAGCCGCCGTACTCGCGGGCGAAGGGCACGCCCTGGGCGACGCACTGGTCGATGATGTTGACCGACACCTCGGCGAGGCGGTGCACGTTGGTTTCGCGGGCGCGGTAGTCGCCGCCCTTGACGGTGTCGTAGAACAACCGGTGCACCGAGTCACCGTCGTTGCGGTAGTTCTTCGCGGCGTTGATGCCACCCTGGGCGGCGATCGAGTGGGCACGGCGGGGGCTGTCCTGGTAGCAGAAGTTCTCTACGTGATAGCCCATCTCGCCCAGCGTCGCGGCGGCGGCGCCACCGGCCAGACCGGTGCCGACCACGATCACGGTCATCTTGCGCCGGTTGGCGGGGTTGACGAGGCGGGCACCGAACTTGCGCTCGGACCACTTCTTCTCGATCGGCCCGGCCGGCGCCTTGGTGTCGTGGATGTCGTTGCCGACGTCCCACATCGAGTCAGCGTCGGGGCTGACCTGGTTCTCAGCGATATCGGTCATTTTGAACTTAGCTCACAATCCCAGTCAGAACGGCGATCGGCGTCAGCAGGAAGCCACCGATGATCACGATGGACACCACCCAGGCGATGACGTCCATCGTCTTGCGGGCCTTCACGCTGGTGTTGGCGCCCAGGGTGGTCAACGCGCTCCAGATGCCGTGTCGCAGATGGAACAACAGCATGATCAGCGCGACCACGTAGATCAGGGTGATCCACCAGTTCTCCGGCGAGTAGCCGATCATCACCCGGTCGTAGGGGGTGTCGGTGGGCATACCGCCGGGCCGAATGATGTACGCGGTGAAGTGCAGGATGTGGAAGATCACGAACAGGGCGATGATCACGCCGCCCCAGCGCAGGGTGCGCGAGGCGAAGCTGCGCTGCAGCCCCTTGCTCGCCCGGCTGGACGCGTAACGTCGCCCACCACCGGTGGCCTTGTTGTCACGGCTCCACAGGGTGAACGCCGACCACATGTGCAGCAGTACCGAAACGACGAGTACCACGCGGAGGATCCACAGCAGGCCCTTGTGCGGAAGGATCGGGTAGAACGCTTCCCGCAACCACGCGGAGTAGCTGTTGAAAGCCTCCGCGCCGCTGAAGATCTTGAGGTTGCCGTACATGTGAATGAGCAGGAAGCCGATCATGATCAGACCGGTGACTGCCATCACTGCCTTGGCGACGACCGTCGACCGGCCGCCTTGCTTCTTGGGTGTAATAGTTGCTGTCGCCACGGCCACACCCTATTACGCCCCTTCGGACGGATGAAGTAAGGCTAGCCTCACATGTCACCTCCGTACCGATCCGGGACGGTTCGCGCTCACAACAGTTGGTGCACAAACTTCAGGTGGACGGTGGCCGTATCGGGCATCTCCTCGGGCGGCCCACCCATCATTCCGGTGACCGCTTCGGCATACGCCAACCGGCCACCCACCACCTTGACCCGGTAGATGTCGATCCGGGCGTCGGTGACGTCGGGACGGGGCAGGCTCACCCAGCCACGGCGGGCGAGTTCATCGTCCAGTTCATCGATCTTCTCGCTGTAGGCCGCGCCCCGGTCGGTCTCGATGGCGAGGTACACCCCGTAGAAAGTCTCGGTCTGTCGGACCTCGATCTCATCGCCCCCGACCACCGCGGAGATGTCCTCGACCTCGGCCAACAGCGCATCGCGGCCCAGGGTGGGCACCACCCGGGGCAGAACCAGCAGCCAGACCAGACCCAGCACCAGCAAACCGACCACCGCTGCCACCACGATGGGGGCGTAACGGCGGGCTCGGGACCGTCGCGGCCGGGGCGGGGGTGGCTGGGTGGATTCCATACCCCACAGGGTAGGCAGCCAACGGGCCGGTGGGGCGTCACCTCAGCAGGTCGGGACGCCGCTCGCGGGTGCGGGCCAGGGATTGGTCGTGACGCCAGGCCGCGATCGCGGCGTGGTTGCCCGACAGCAGAATCTCGGGCACGTCCAGGCCCCGCCAGGACGGAGGTTTGGTGTAGCCGGGGTATTCGAGCAGACCGCCGTCCAGGGAGTGGGATTCCTCGACCAGGGACGCCGGGTTGCCGACCACCCCGGGCAGCAGCCGCACCACGGCTTCGATGATCGCCAACACCGCGACCTCTCCCCCGTTGAGCACGTAGTCACCGAGGCTCACCTCGGCCACCCGCATCCGGGTGCGGGCGTGTTCGCCGACCCGGGCGTCGATGCCCTCGTAGCGGCCGCAGCCGAACAGCAGGTGCGGCTCCTGCGCCCACTGCTGGGCGAGGTCCTGGGTGAAGGGGGTTCCCGAAGGAGTGGGCAGGATCAGCAGGGTGTCGTCGGTGACCAGGGCGTCCAGCGCCTCACCCCAGGGTTCGGGTTTCATCACCATGCCGGCGCCGCCGCCGTAGGGGGTGTCGTCGACGGTGCGGTGCCGGTCGTGGGTCCAGGTGCGCAGATCGTGCACCCCGACGTCGATGATGCCCTTGTCGATCGCCTTGCCGACCAGCGACAACTGCAGGGGGGCGAAGTAGTCGACGAAGATCGACACGATGTCGATTCTCATTCGGCCGCCTCCGGGTCGAGCAGCCCGCCGACCTCGGCGAGTTGGCAGTACCCCTCGGCCAGATCGACCGTCGGCACCAGGGCTTCGACGAAGGGCACCATCCGGTTGCCGGTGGGGGTGCGGATCTCCAGGGAATCCTGGGCGGGCAGGTGGTGCACCGCGATCACCGCACCGACTTCGGCGCCGGTGTGGTCACGCACGGTCAGGCCGACCAGGTCACGGTCCCAGAAGTCGTCGGCATCACCGGCGCGGTCATCGGCCGACACATCGGTGACCAGGATGGTGCCGCGCAGGAGCTCGGCGGCGGTGCGGTCGGCCACCTCGGCCAGCCGCACCAGCAGCCTCCCCTGGTGCCAGCGCATCGCGGTCACGGTGAAACCGCGGCCGGTGGCCTCATCACGCAGTCGAGCCCCGACCGCGAACCGGCGATCCGGTTCATCGGTGCGGGGCTCCACGCTGATGTCACCGCGGACGCCGTGGGGTCGACCCACCCGTCCGACGATGACCTCGATATCGGCCAAGGTCAGCGGCGCCGACCGCGCGGACGCCGGTCGACGTCCACGAAGTCGATGCGGACCTGTTCCCGGCCGGAGAGGGCGCCGATCACGGTGCGCAGGGCACCGGCGGTGCGTCCCTGCCGGCCGATCACCTTGCCGACATCGTCGGGGTGTACTCGAACCTCGAGCATCCGACCCCGACGCATGTCCCGGTCGGTGACCCGGACGTCCTCGGGGTTGAGCACCAGGCCGCGTACCAGGTGTTCGAGCGCGTCGGCGAGCATCAGGACTCGCCGTCGGTCTCGGCCGCTTCCTCGGCCGGAGCCTCATCGGCGGCCTCGGCCTCGGCCTGCGGCTCGTCCTCGTCCTTCTTCTTGGACGAGATCGCCGAGGCCAGCGGGATGTCCTTGGTGTCGGCCAGGGCCGCGTTGAAGATCGCGGTCTTGTCCTGCTTCTCGGCCTGCGGGTCGATACCGGACGCGCTGGTGTCGCCGGTGAACTTCTGCCAGTCACCGGAGCGCTTGAACAGCGCCACGACGGCCTCGGTCGGCTGGGCGCCGACCGACAGCCAGTACTGGGCGCGCTCCGAGTTGACCTCGATGAACGACGGGTCGTTCTTCGGGTGGTACTTGCCGATCTCCTCG
>JAAYAO010000158.1 GCA_012719335.1 Propionibacterium sp.
CCCTGGTCGATCACCTTGAGGGTGTCGGCCTGGCCGATCACCGCAGCGGTCACCTGCACCCCGCCGGTACCCCAGCCGCGGGGCATCGGCACTTCGCGGGAGGCGAAGGGCACCTGGAAACCGGGGATGGCCACGCCCTTGAGCAGGGAGCGGCGCACCACCCGTTTGGTCTGCTCGTCGAGGTATCCCTCGTTGTAGACGATCCGTGGCTCAGACATTGTTCTCCCCCGTTTCGGCGGCGACCCGCTCGTCGAATTCGCGGCGCAGGCGGCGCACCAGCACCAGTTCGCCCTGGAAGTCGACGTAGTGCGGCAGTTTCAGGTGTTCCACGAAGCCGGTGGCCTGGACGTTGTCGGCGTGGCTGATCACGAACTCCTCGTCCTGGGCCGGGGCGTGGCGGCGTTCGGAGAACTCGTCGGCGCGCAGGGCCCGATCGACCAGCGACATCGACATCGCCTTGCGTTCGGCGCGGCCGAAGACCAACCCGTACCCGCGGGTGAACTGCGGCGGACGGTCGGCGCTGCCGACGAACTGGTTCACCATCTGGCATTCGGTGACCTCGATCCGGCCCAGCGGCACGGCGAACCCGAGTTCGGGAGCTTCGAACTCCACCTCGACCTCACCGACCCGCACCTCACCGACGAAGGGGTGGGTGCCGCCGAAGCCGCGCTGGGTGGAGTAGCCCATCGACAGCAGGAAGCCCTCGTCACCGCGGCTCAGGGCCTGCAGCCGTTCGGCCCGGCTCATTGGGAAGACGGTGGGTTCCCGGGTCAGGTCGGCCGGGTCCCGGTCCTCCCAGTCGTCGGCCCGGTCGGGTTCGATCAGGGCGTCGACGCCGAGCAGGTCGGTGATCCGGGGCATTGCCGGACGCTCGTCGTCGTCCTTGACCGGCACCTCGGGGGTGGCGAGTTCGTCGACCAGCAGCCGGTGGGTGTAATCGAAGGTGGCGCCCAGCTGCTGGCCGCCGGGCAGGTCCTTGAAGGTGGCCGAGATGCGGCGTTCGGCGGGCAGGGCGGAGGTGTCCAGGGCGAGGGTGGTGCCGAACCGCGGCAGCGTGGTGCGGTAGGAGCGCAGCAGGGTGACCGCCTCCAGCACATCACCCTGGGCCTGCAGCAGGGCCTTGGCGGCCAGGTCGGGGTCGTAGACCGAGCCCTCGGCCATCACCCGCGACACCAGCACGCCCAGTTGGTCGCGGACCTGACGCCAGTCGATCCGTTCGGTGTCCCCCGCGCCGCGTTGGGCGAGCAGTGCGTGGGCGTTGGCGATGGCTTGTTCGCCACCCTTGACGGCTACGTACATCAGTCCGCCTTCCGTTCGAGGTTGGTGGTGCGCGGCAGCGCCCGGACGGTGTCGGCGTCGACGACGAACACGTCCACGCCCTGCGGGAACCGGTCGTGGTTGACCGCCCACTGATCGGCGAAGTCGGCCGGCAGGGCGGCGTCGAGCCAGTCGACCCGACCGTTCACCCCGGGGCCGGTGGCGACGAAGGCCATCGTGGGGGCCGCGTCGGTGGCGTCCAGCACCAGGGTGGCCGACCGGTGGGGTTCCTCGTCGGTGCCCTGGGCCAGGTCGATCAACCGGGGTGCGGACGCGGGGGTGGCGACCACGAAGGACGCCTCGGCCGGGTCGTCCACCAGTTTCGCGCCGGTGTGGAAGCGCAACCAGAGGCGCACCTCGTCCGAGCCGCCCAGGGTGTCGTCCAACCAGATCGAGGTGTGTTCATCGCACAGGGTGAGCAGCACCGCGCCGACCGCGGCCGGCATCGGGCCGGGGGTGTGCAGTGAGCCGTCGGCGACCGGCGGGATCTGCCGGGGCAGGGTGGGGCGGGCCATCGCCTCCAGCAGTACCCGGAAGGTGCGTTGGGCGTCGTGCACCGGGTCGGCGAAGGCGGGGACGTGGTTCGCGGTCAGGGAATCGGAGCTCATCGGGTCACTCATCCTCATCGGGTCCGGCGTTCTCCCGCGCCACGGTGAAGAAGTCCACCACGGTGCTGCGGGCCCGGGCATCGGCCCGGGTGTCGCGTTCGTGTTGGGCGCGTTCGAGGGGCTCGATCACCTCGGCGAGCACCCGCTCGCGGTGCGACGAGCCGAGCAGCGCGTCGAAGGTGGCGGCCAGCCCGGCGTGGCCGGGGTTGCTGCCGAGCACATAGGCGGTGCCGGTGGTTTCGCCGGTTTCGGTGTCGCGGGCGAGGACGGTGGCGCGGGTCACCGTCGCCTCGCCCAGGTTGAACCGGTCACCGGTTCCGCCGGTGCGGCCCTGGACCATCACCAGGCCCGCTTCGGGTCCGCGCAGGAACTCGATGGTGGGGCGGTCCTCGCCCCAGCCCTCCCAGGCCGCGGCGAGTTCGGCTTCGGCGGCGCGGGCGAGCACCCGGGCGGTTCGCTGACGATCGGCGACATCTCGTCCGCCGTCGAGCTGGTTCATGTTTCGTCCCCCGTTCGCGGTTCTGACCCAACGAAAGCTAGTTGCGGCCATGACCGGGGACGTCACCCGCGTATGAGCAGACGGTGAACACGAGGTGAGCAGTCGAGGAGGTGAATGCGTTCCGCGCGCCAACATCGACGCCCTTTGCACGCCGGTTGAACCGAGCCCCGCATCGGCCCGCACGCTGGCTGAGCCGGGCTCCGCATCGGCCCGCACGCTGGTTGAGCCGGGCTCCGCATCGACTTTCACGCTGGTTGAGCCGGTTCTCGCTTGCGAGAACCGCGTCGAAACCCCGCAAGATTCCACACCGTCACGACCACGGCTAGGTTTGCGCAACACCTCACCGGGGTTTCGACACGCGCGCTACGCGCGCGGCTCAACCAACGTGGGGAGGGCAACCGCGTCGCGCGCGGCTCAACCAGCGCGGGGAGGGCAACCGCGTCGCGCGCGGCTCAACCAGC
>JAAYAO010000159.1 GCA_012719335.1 Propionibacterium sp.
GGCGTACCAACACCGAGCTCGCCAACGAGTGGGGCAACCTGGTGAACCGCTCGATCGCGATGGCCCACAAGAACGTCGGAGCCATCCCGGCGCCGGGCGACCGCACCGACGCCGACCATCAGTTGCTGGCCACCTCACAGGCCGCCTTCGACACCGTCGGGGAATTGTTCGCCGCCTGCAAGTTCAAGCAGGCCACCACCGAGGCGATGCGGGTGGTCACCGCCGCGAACCGGTACCTCTCGGAGGAGGAACCGTGGAAGCTCAAGGACGACCCGAGCCGCCGCGACACGGTGCTGCACACCGCCCTGCAGGTGGTCTCCGACGCCAACACCCTGCTCACCCCGGTGCTGCCGCACGCCGGCCAGAAGGTCTTCGAAGCCCTCGGCGGTGAGGGAGTGTGGGCGGCCCAGCCCGAGATCCGCGAGGTCGACGAGGCCGGCGGCCCCGACTACCCGGTGCTGATGGGCGACTACGCCCTGGAACAGGCCCGCTGGGAATCCACCCCGATCACCCCCGGGGTGCCTCTGGCGAAACCCACCCCGCTGTTCACCAAACTCGACGACAAGCTCGGCGAGACCGGCCCCGAATGGGCCCCGATCGAGAAATAGAGCCCCACGGGTGATTGAGCCGGGACCGCGGTGTCCCTGCGCTGAATGAGTCTCGATCACGTCGTCCTTATCCGCACGCTGATGGAGCCGGGTCGTGATCGTCACAACTCCCCACGGGTGATTGAGCCGGGATCGCGTAGGCGATCCCGTGTCGAAATCTCGGGAGGGGTTGTGCGGTCGGGTTGCGGGGTTTCGACTCGGGCGCTGCGCGCCCGGCTCAACCGGCGTTCCACCACGCCGGGACTGCGGAAACGGTCCTGTGCCGAAGTTGCCGGGGAGGCTGGGCCGTCCGGCGCCGGTTGAGCAGTCTCCGGCGTCGGTTGAGCAGGACGCGGAGCGTCCGTGTCGAAATCAGCCGGCAGAGTCAGGGCTTGTCGGGCAGCGGCTCGTCCGGCAGTTTGCCATCGGCGATCGCCTGCTTCACCAGGGCCCGAACGTTCTCGATCCGGCCGCAATTGTCGTCCAACAGTTTGGAGCGGGCGACCAGGAAATCACCGCCGATCTGCTCGCGCACCGCGACGCTGATCTCTTCGCGGGCCGGGTTCAACATCGTCAGTTCTTCCTCGACGATGTGGTGGTAGTAGTAGGCGCTCATTTTCTCGGCGGCGTCGTCGTACTTCTGGGTGTCGATGCCCTTGGCCTCCAGCAACTCCAGCAGACACGCGAGTCCCTCGGCGTGCTCCTCCTCGCCGTGCTCGATCTCGTGCTCGCCGACCTGACGGGTGCGCCGCTTCAACTTCGGGTAGACCACATCCTCCTCGGCCTCGCCGTGGGCGACGAACAGGGCTGCGAAGGCCTGGCGCGCGCCCTCGCGGTCGATGCTGTCGTTGCGCAGGTCGCGCAACAGGCTTTCCATCACTTGATGGTCGAGCAGAATCACGTCGACGACGTCACCGGAGGTCGGGCGGGGGATCGAGAAGGAGGACATGTCGACAAGTCTAGGGCCGTGGCCTTCCCGGCCCGCATCGGGCCAACCGCACCACCGGGGCGGTCGCGTACGGTGGGGCGCGTGACACGACTGCGGCATCGGGTGGCCGGCTGGGGGCCCACCCCACCGGCCGAGCGCCCCACCACTCCGGAGGAGATGCTGCTCGCTCGCCGACTGGTCACCGACGCCCGGAATCTGGTGGTGCTCACCGGCGCCGGCATCTCCACCAACTCCGGGGTGCCGGATTACCGCGGGCCGAACGCACCCCGAGCCACCCCGATGCTCTACGACGACTTCGTGGCCAATGAAGCAGACCGGCGCCGTTACTGGGTGCGCGCCTACGTCGCCTGGGCCCGGATGGGGCTGGCCGCGCCCAATGCCGGCCACCGACGGATCGCCGAACTCGAATGGGCCCGGCCGCGTCGCTTCGGCGGCCTGATCACCCAGAACGTCGACGGCCTGCACGAAGCAGCCGGCAGTCACGACATGATCGCCCTGCACGGGCGGATCGCCGACGTCACCTGTCTGGGCTGTGCCCGTCGGCTCAGCCGCGTCACGGTGCAACGGTGGCTGGCCGAACTGAATCCCGGGGTCGACACCGACCAGCCGGTCGGGCACGCCGAACTCCGCCCCGA
>JAAYAO010000160.1 GCA_012719335.1 Propionibacterium sp.
ACCACCGTGGACGACTACGGGACGGAGTCCGCATCGGCGCAGGAATACCACGTCGTCGGCGAAAGCCTTTTTGAGCTCGTCATCGATCATGGCGTTGCCGCCGTACTTGATGACCACGGTCTTGCCGGCGTACTGCATGAGCCAGGGCAGTGCCTCGATCAGGATGTGGGCCTTGTCGGCCTCGGTGAGGTTGTGGGTTTGTTCGGTCATGAGGAGTACTCGGCGTTCTCTTTGACGTAGTCGTAGGTCAGGTCGTTGGTCCACACGGTGGCGGTGGCGTCTCCGGCGTGCAGGTCGACCAGGACGTGCACCTGCCGGGGGGTGAGGTCGACCAATTCGCGCGGCTCACCGATGCCGCCGCCGCGGCAGACCATCACGCCGTTGAAGCTGACGTCGACCCGCTCGGGTTCGAAGGCGGCGTCGGTGGTGCCGATCGCCGACAGCACCCGGCCCCAGTTCGGGTCGTTGCCGAACACCGCGGTCTTGAACAGGTTCGAGCGGGTGATCGTGCGAGCCACATCGACGGCCTCGTCCTCGGCGGCGGCGCCCACCACCTCGACGGCGATGTCGTGGCTCGCGCCCTCGGCGTCGGCGAGCAGTTGCATGCCCAGGTCGAGGCACAGCTCGGTGAGGGCGGTGGTGAACTCGCCCGGGTCGGGGGTGGTGCCGGAGGCTCCGCTGGCCATCAGCAACACGGTGTCGTTGGTGGACATGCACCCGTCGGAGTCGACTCGGTCGAAGCTGACCCGGGTGGCCGCGCGCAGGGCGGTGTCGAGGTCGGCCGCCGGCAGATCCGCGTCGGTGGTGAGCACCACCAGCATGGTGGCCAGCCCGGGCGCCAGCATGCCGGCTCCCTTGGCCATGCCGCCGATCGTCCAGCCATCCCCGGTGACGATCGCCTGCTTGGCGACGGTGTCGGTGGTCATGATCGCGCCGGCGGCATCGGCGCCACCATCGGTCGACAGGGCTCCGGCCGCGGTGTCGATGCCAGCGAGCAGTGCGTCCATCGGCAGGCGGACGCCGATCAGTCCGGTGGAACACACCGCGACATCACCGGGGCTGGTGTCGAGCACCTCGGCGACCTTCTCGGCGGTGTGGTGGGTGTCGGCGAAGCCGTCCGGGCCGGTGCAGGCGTTGGCTCCGCCGGAGTTGAGCACCACCGCGGTGCAGATGCCGTCGGCCAGTGCCTGTCGGGTCCATTGCACGGGGGCGGCCTGAATGCGGTTGGAGGTCAGCACCACCGCGGCGGCCCGACTCGGCCCCAGGTTGCGCACCAGGGCCAGGTCCGGGGCTCCGGACGCCTTGATGCCGGCGGCGATCCCGGCCGCCTCGAATCCGGCGGGGGCGGTGATTCCGGTGCTCATGGGGCTACTCCGATCGCATGCAGGCCGGTGGTTTCGGGCAGCCCGAGGGCCAGGTTCATCGACTGGATCGCTCCCCCGGCGGTGCCCTTGGTCAGGTTGTCGAGGGCGGCGACGGCCACCAGGCGGCCGGCCGCGGCGTCGACGGTGACTTGGACGTGCACCGCATTGGAACCGAGCACCGAGGCGGTGGCCGGCCATTGCCCCTCGGCCAGCAGATGGATGAAGGGCTCGTCACCGTAGGCCTCGGCGTAGGCCGCACGAGCCTGTTCGGCGGTGGTGGCCGGGTCGGCCAGCGGTGCGGTGCAGGTGGCCAGGATGCCGCGCGACATCGGCGCGAGCACCGGGGTGAAGGAGACGGTCGGGTTGGTTGCACCGAGCCGGGCGTAGTTCTGCAGCAGCTCGGGAGTGTGCCGGTGCACGCCACCAACCCCGTAGGCGCTGACCGAGCCCATCACCTCACTGCCCAGCAGATTGGTCTTGGCCGCCTTGCCCGCACCGGAGGTGCCGCTGGCGGCCACGATCACCACATCGGTGCCGGTGACCAGCCCGGCGGTGAGTGCCGGGAGCAGGGCCAGGGTGCCGGTGGTCGGGTAGCAGCCCGGCACCGCGATCTGTTTGGCCGCGGCCAGGGTGTCGCGCTGGCCGGGCAGTTCGGGCAGGCCGTAGGGCCAGGTGCCGGCGTGCTCGGTGCCGTAGAACTTCTGCCACATCTGCGCGCTCTCCAGGCGGAAGTCGGCGCCGCAGTCGATCACGAGCACGTTCGGGTCGGCCTCCTGCAAAGCGGTGGCGATCGGCCCGGAGGTGCCGTGCGGCAGGCCGAGGAACACCACGTCGTGACCACTCAGGTTCTCGACCGTGGTGTCGGCGATGGTGCGGTCGGCCAGCGGAACGAGGTGTGGCTGATGCTCGCCCAGTCGTCCGCCGGCGCTGGAGCCCGCGGTCAGCGCACCGATCTCGACCTCGGGGTGCACCAGCAGCAGGCGCAACACCTCACCCCCGACGTACCCGGTACATCCGGCAACTGCCACCCGCATCTTTCCCATGGGCATAACTATTGCACACTCCGCATAGATATTCGACAGGTTTCTCGTGTCACGCGCAGCCCAAGTTATCGCCCCGGCTTCCGGGGCCGACGGGGACACCCGGATCCGACCGGACGGCCGACGCGGCCGGCGGTGCGGGCCGGTGCGCCACGGCGCGGCCCGGCCCGACCACCTCACCCCGTCGCCCGCACGTTCCTTCGCACACCCACACATCCCCCGGCACACAACACAAAGCGATTCGCACGCCCGAATCGGGCGTGCGAA
>JAAYAO010000161.1 GCA_012719335.1 Propionibacterium sp.
ATCATCAGGGGAGTCGGGTCGGTGCCGCCGGACAGACTGTTCGCCCGCTCGGCCAACTGCAGGGCGTGGTGGAGTCCGGCTTCGTATCCGGACCGTTGATCGTGGCTGACCTCGTGGGCCATCCCGGTGCCGCGGGACTCGAAACCGAGGTCGTTGGCGACGGTGATCGCGACGAGCAGACTCGCCACCGTGCCGTGCGACTCGGCGGCGCCCAGGAGCTGTGGGCTGGGTCCGAGGAGTTCAGTGACCGCCACGGTGGTGCTCTCGCCCCATGCTGCACGGTCGAGGCCGGTCAATCCGGCGTATCGCGCATCGAGGGACGCGAAGTCGCCGGCTTGCAGAGCTGTTGCGATGAATCCGGCGTAGGGGTCGGTGAAGGAGGTGTCGGCCCAGGTGATCGGCGGTTCGGCTGCGATTCTGCGTTCGATCTCGGCCTCGCGTTCGAGCCATTGGGGTGAGCGAGGGGGTTCGGAGGGCGTGCGGCGTCGGCGGCCGAACAAAGCCATGACACGTCCTTCGGTCTGGTACGGCCCCGGCGGCCGAGGGCGTGGGTCGGAGCGTGGTGCGGCGCCGATGCCCGGACCATACTGCGCAACCGCAGAACGTGACCAGAATGTTCCGCAAACAGCCGGTGAACGTGGCCGTTGCGTCCCGGCCCGATACCGGTCGGCCGAAACGTCCGCCCTGGTCAGGGCTTGATCGGACGGAACTTGGTCGCCTGCAGCACCGGGTTGCGGAACTCGGCGCCCTGCAGCGCCTTGATCCCCCCGTAGAGGGTGAACACCAGCCAGGTGACGGTGACGAGTGTGAGCAGGACCTCCCACCCGATGATCCCGGCGACGATCAACGCCAGCAGGCTGAGCAACTGGAAGTTCAGCGCTTCTGCCGACTGCCGGCGGGCGTAGGAGCCGCGTTGCGACAACGCCAGGGTGATGGTCGGGCCGACGAAGGAACTGACCAGCGGGGTCAGGTGGGCGGCGCCGGCCAACAGGTCGGCTCGTCCCGGTGCCGGAGCCTGCACGGCAGGTCGGGTCGCCACCACCCGACCGTGGGGACGTGCGGGCGCGGTCAAGCCGTGGAAGGCCCGATTCAGATCGCCGCGGGTGCGGGCCTGCAGGGCGATGCCCAGCCGCTGATCGAACTCCAGCGCGTCCAGACGTCCATCGGCATAGGCTTCCTGGAGCCAGCGCTCGGCCCGTTCGCGCTGCTCCTCGGTGATCAGCAACTGTTCGGTGTTTCGGCCCAAAGTGTTCATGTATCCAGTGTCGGCGCGTTACTCGGATCCGACATCGGGAATTGACCCCGACCCATCCCTGAACCAACCCCCATAAGATCGTTCCATGACCATGCCGCAGTCGGGGGAAGCGCTTGCACCGGGCAAGCTGCTCATCTCCGCGGTCGAACTGCGTGACGGGGTGTTCGATCACGCGGTGGTGGTGTTGCTCGATCTGGACGCCGATGGGGCCCTCGGTCTGGTGCTGAACCAGATCAATGAACTGTCCCTGGAGTCGGTGCTGCCGCAATGGGTGCCGCTGGTCTCCGAACCCTCGGTGTTGTTCCGTGGCGGCCCGGTGTCCCCGGACGGTGCGATCTGCCTGGCCAGCCCCGCCCAACCCGACGAACATCCACCCGGCTGGCGGCCGGTGTTCGGCACTATCGGGCTGCTGCACCTGGACACCCCGGTGGAGATCGTCGAGGGCGCCTACGACGACCTGCGGATCTTCGCCGGCTACGCGGGATGGGCGCCGGGCCAGTTGCAGGCCGAACTCGCGGCCGGCATGTGGCATGTGACCGATGCCGCCTACGACGATGTTTTCGGCCGTGATCAGCGCCAGTTGTGGCGGCGGGTGTTGCGGCGGCAGGCGGGCGAACTCGCCTGGTTCGCGACCTGGCCCGACGACCCGGATCTCAACTGAACGGCTGACCCCGCGGTCTGCCACACTCGAACGTGTTCCCACGATCAGGAGGACCATGTCCGGTTGGCCCAGTGATGACCACGACGACCTTGATCCGACGGCCGCGCTCGGCGGCACTTTCGACGAGCCCGCGCCGGCCGAGGAGGAAACCGATCCGGAGGGCGAACCCTTCGTGGACGAATCCGAGTCGGTGAAGGTCTGGGTCGACGAGGACGGCCGGTTGGTCAAGGTGTACCTGTCGAATCGGTGGCGGGAACGATCCAAGGACCCGTTGGCCAGTAGGTTCATGGGGGCATTGGGGCCTGCCCAGATGCGGTTGGCGACGCCGCGGCCCCTGCCCATGTCGGGTCTTCCCGGGCGTGAGGTCGGATCGGAAATCCCGTTGGACACCGTCGTGCGGCGCCTGATGGAAGTCCGGCAGCGACGCCGGGAGTTGGAGGGCAAACCTGCCGAGGATGTCCGACGCAGCACCTGGACGGGCACTGTGGGGCACGGAAACAGCACCGACCACAAAGTTGCAGTGACTCTGGAACGCGACGAGAGCACCCGCGAGTTGGTGATCGACGAGGATTGGGCGCGAACCGCCCGCGCCGAACAGATCACCGACGCGGTGATGGAGGCACACCGGATGGCCTACAGCACTCACCAGCCCGGCGAATACACCGCCGGTGAGTTCGGTGAGTTGGCGAAAGAGGCCGCGGCCCTGGGTAACGAACTGATGCCTCGACCGAGCATCCGACGAGGAGGAGACCATGACTGAAGCGGCTGAGCCACGCAAACGTGTCGTCGAATCCGGGTATGTCGGCTTCGACGCCGACAGCAACGACGAACTGGACGATCTTGATCTCTACGAGGCCCTGATCAACCCGCACGACCAGAGCGGGGACGGCAAGGGCGGCGGCCGGGGCGGCCCGATGATGATGCCCCCGATGGGGATGGCAGGTGGTGGCGGCGCAGGTGCTGCCGGAGGCGGCATGCCCGGCGGCATCGCCGGACGTCAGATGGGCGGCGGAGCGGTCGGCGGTATGGCCGGCGGCCCGGCCGGTGGACCCGCCGGTGGCGGCATGCCGGGAACCGGCGGCGCCGGGATGCCCGGTGGTGGTGTCGGCGGCGGTGCTGGTGGTGGCATCCCCGGAGGATTCGCCGGAGGTGGCGGCCCGGGCACGATGGCCGCCGGTATCGGCGGTGGTGGCCTGGGTGGCGGCTCGGGGACCTCCGGCGGTTACACCCCGGGCAACTACGGGGGTGTGGACACCGGTGGGTCGGGGGGCACGACGTACCCCGGTTCCGACTACAAGCCGTGGGACCCCGGCGAACGTACCCCGGGAGACATCCCCGGCCAGGACCGGAAACCCTGGGAGATGCCGGAGCGCGAAGAGTCCGGCCCTTCTTACGAGCCCAAGCCCTGGGACCAGGTCGACCGGGCCAAGATCGACACCCCCGGTGTCGAGACCGGTGGGCCGAAGCCCGACATGCCCAAGGTGGGCGGCACCACTCCGGATCTGGGAGCCCCCGGCGGGGGAATGCCTGGTGGCGGTATGCCGGGCGGCGGTATGCCTGGTGGCGGTATGCCCGGTGGCGGTATGCCGGGCGGAGGTATGCCCGGTGGTGGCGGTATGCCGGGAGGCGGGGGGCCGCCCACTGCCGAGCAATTGGAGGTCTCGGTGGCCGCCCTGCGTACCGAAGCCGAGTTGTGGGAGGACTTGGCCGCGGAGTACAACACGCTGGCCGCCGATCAAGAAGCGTATGTGGTGGAAACGGAGTCGCTCGGTTTCCTCGGCAACGCCGAATGGGCTCCCGGCCTGGCCACCGCCTATCGCCGCCTCTACAACAACGTCTTCGATTGCCTGGGCTTGGCCGAGACCGAGTTCCGCGCGATCGCCGAGACCTTGCGGGCGAACGCTGACAAGTACGACGAAACCGAGGCCGCCAACGAAGAGGCGAGCTCACAGGTGACCTCGGCAACCAGCCAAACCCCGTCCACCGGTGGCCCCGGCGGCGGCATGCGCGCAGAGGCGGTGTGAATCAATGGGCACATACACGATGAGTCAGTGGGATTCGGTTGTGGGCGAGCTGGACGCGGCCCTGGCCGATGTGAAATCGTCCCTGCACCCGGCTGCCGACCAGGACCACAGCGACATGTGGCGAAAGGTCGAGGGCTGGTTCTACTTCTACATGAACATGCCGACCGTGAACGACGATTTGTCGATCACTTACACGCACGTCAACTTCAATTGCGACAGCAGGGCGGCTTTCAAGCCGGCAACCGACCACATGAAGGGCCAGTTGGACGTCGCCTACGGGAAGCTGAAGGGTGCCTATGATCGGCACTTCAACAGCTTCAAGTCGATCCCGAAGTTCTTGCACACCCAGAGTGAGCGTTGGAGCGATCTGGCGCCGAAGCTGGCTACCGCGGACGAGGAGTTGCGTGCCAGCAAGACGGCTCAGAACTGGATCGGTGCCGGCGCCGAGGCATATCTGTCCACGGTCCCGAGGCAAATGGCCGGCATGACCGATATGGCCAATATGGCCAACAATGCCGCCATGAGCCTGGCCGGGTCGGCCTCCACCATGGGTGGCGTCTACGTCTGGATCTGGAGCGCTTTCGAGCAGTTGGCAGGCGCCACTCAGGACTTGGACACCGGAGGCGGTGCCTACGCCCGCAGCACATCGCTGCTGTACTGGTTGCTGGACGTGTCCAAGGAACTCGACAACTTGGCGTCCGGCGTCGGGCAACAATGGAACGTCGACATGCATGGCCCGATCACGGGGATGGGCGGCTACCTGGAGCAGAACTCCGAGCTGCGCGAGGCGAACACATGGCCGGTGGCGGCGAATCTGGACGGTGACTTCAACCCGGTGGCGCCGAACCCCGCAGGAGCCCCGGCACCGTATCAACCGCCGGCTACTCCTCCCATGCAGCAGCCCCAAGGGCCTCCGACCACCTTCCAAGCACCCTCCGATGGGATGGGCGGGCCGTTGGACCTGCAGCAGGCGAGCGGCCACAAGGACACGGCGGAAGCCGGCACCACCGGGCTGTGAGA
>JAAYAO010000162.1 GCA_012719335.1 Propionibacterium sp.
CTCGAGGACCACGTGCGCTGGACGGGGTCGACCGTGGCCCGTGGCCTGCTCGCCGAGTGGGAGACGGAGCAGCAGCGCTTCAGCCTCGTCCTCCCACGTGACTACCAGCGCGTCCTCGACGTGCGCACCGCGGCGCTGGCCGAGGGTCTGGACCTCGACGGCACCGATGTGTGGAACCGGATCATGGACGTGTCCCGTGGCTGACCCGACTGGCTTCCTGACGACCCGCGAGCGCGAGCTCCCGGCCCGTCGTCCCGTCCCGGTGCGGATCCGCGACTGGAAAGAGGTGTACGAGGAGCAGGAGCTCGGGCAGCTGCGCCGGCAGGCCGGTCGCTGCATGGACTGCGGCATCCCGTTCTGCCACTCCGGCTGCCCGCTGGGCAACCTGATTCCGGAGTGGAACGACCTGGTGTACCGCGACGACTGGGAGCAGGCGATGCAGCGCCTGCACGCCACCAACAACTTCCCCGAGTTCACCGGACGGCTCTGCCCGGCACCGTGCGAAACCGCGTGCGTGGTGGGGATCTCCGGTGACCCGGTGACGATCAAGAACGTCGAGGTGTCGATCGTCGAACGCGCCTTCGAGGACGGACGGGTGCAGCCGGTGCCGCCGGCCTGGCACACCGGCCACACCGTCGCGGTGGTGGGTTCGGGGCCGGCCGGGCTCGCGGTGGCCCAACAGTTGACCCGGGCCGGGCACACCGTCGCGGTGTACGAACGCGCCGACGCCCCGGGCGGGTTGCTGCGCTACGGCATCCCCGAGTTCAAGATGGAGAAGGCCGTCCTGGACCGCCGGATCCAGCAGATGGTGGACGAAGGCACGATCTTCCGCACCGGCGTGCAGGTGGGGGTGGACGTCACCGCCACCGAACTGCGGGCCCGCTACGACGCGGTGGTCCTGGCCATCGGGTCGACCACCCCGCGCGACCTGTCGGTGCCCGGCCGGGAACTGGACGGCATCCATCAGGCGATGGAGTACCTGCCGCAGGCGAACCGGGTGGCCCTGGGCGAGGAGGTGCCCGATCAGGTCACCGCCGACGGCAAGCACGTGGTGATCATCGGCGGCGGCGACACCGGCGCCGACTGCCTGGGTACCGCACTGCGCCAGGGGGCGGCCTCGGTCACCCAGTTGGAGATCATGCCGCGGCCGACCGAGTTCCGGCCCGACAACCAGCCGTGGCCGACCTACCCGATGATCTTCCGGGTCGCCTCGGCGCACGAGGAGGGTGGCGAGCGGGTGTACGCCTCGTCCACCACCGAGTTCGTCGGCACCGACGGACGGATCACCTCGTTGCGGCTCAGTGAGGTGGAGTTCGTCGACGGGGCCTTCGCGCCGGTCGCCGGCACCGAACGGGAGATCCCCGCCGATCTGGTGTTGTTGGCGATGGGCTTCACCGGCCCGGAGGTCGAGATCGCCGAGGAACTGGGCCTGGCACTGGACGGGCGCGGCAACATCGCCCGCGACGGCGACTACGCCACCAACGTGCCCGGGGTGTTCGCCGCCGGGGACTGCGGTCGGGGCCAGTCGTTGATCGTCTGGGCGATCGCCGAGGGACGTGCCGCCGCGGCCGGGGTGGACGCCCACCTGACCGGTTCGGCCTCCGATCTGCCCCGGCCGATCGCCCCCACCGAACGCAGCATGGTGGTCTGACCCGGCCACCGGCGGTTCGTGGGACGATGGGCCGTGATGAAACCTTTCTTGATGGTGGCGGCCCGTGACGGCGACGCCGTGGTGCAGGCCGAGTACGGCGCGGTGCTGGATGCCGCGGAGTTGACCGGCGACGACGTGCGGTTGGTGCACGGCTGGAGCGAGTCGGTGGCCGATGTCGCGGTCACCGACTACTCCGGGGTGATCATCGGGGGCAGCCCGTACAACGCCAGCGATGAGGACAAGAGCGACAACCAGCAACGGTTGGAAGCCGAACTCGGTGGTCTGGTCGACCAGTGCCTGCGCACCGGTACCGGCATGCTCGGGATCTGTTACGGCATCGGCCTGGTTACCCGGCATCTGGGTGGGGTGGTGTCGAAGGACTTCGGTGAGCCCGTGTCGGCGGTCGAGGTGCGGCTGACCGACGCCGGACGCCGCGACCCCGTGCTGGCCGGCGTGCCGGACACCTTCCGGGCCTTCACCGGCCACAAGGAGGGCTGTGCGGTGCTGCCCGAGGGAGCCGAGTTGCTGGTCACCGGCGACGTGCCGGTGCAGGCCTACCGGGTCGGGAGCATCTACGTCACCCAGTTCCACCCCGAACTGGATGCCCCGCTGCTGGCCGATCGGATGCGCGTCTACGTCAACCACGGCTACTTCGCCCCCGACGAGATGGAAGACATCATCGACCAAGCCCACGCCGCCGGCCTCGGCAACGACCAGATGCGCGTACTCGCCAACTTCGTCACCCACCACCGCAGCAACTGAGCACCGACCGCCCGGACAACCCCGGTCGAGCATGCGCGCAGCGCCGTGTGGACACCACCCACACGCCGGTTGAGCCCTGGCCGTTCCGGACACGCTGGTTGAGCCCTGGTCGACCTGACACGCTGGTTGAGCCGTGACCGCTTGCGGTCACGCGTCGAAACCCCGTGCGTTGAGGCAGGGACGTGTGGACGCCGTGACTGAAAACGCAAGCCTCGGCGCCGGCGAAGCCAATATGGTCGCGGCGTCCGCCATTCTTGCGGGTTCGGTCATGGCGGTCACCACCGTGGCCGAGGGGGGGACGGCTCAACCGGCCTGACGGGTCAGGCGGTGCAGATGTGGAGGTCGGCGCGGGCGGGGGTGTTGTCGGGGCCGAAGAGGGCTTCTTCCTGGCGGGCCCAGCGGGTCCAGTGCGGGAGGTAGGTGTCGCCGTCGCGGGCCAGGGCGCGTTCTCGGCGGATCTCGGCGGGGGCGTCCAACCACAGGCGCACCGCGGCGAAATCGCCGGCCGGGCGCACCGAGGAGCCGCAGCCTTCGACCACCAACAGTTCGGTGACCGGCACCTCGACGGTCTCGGCCCAGGTGTTCGCGTGCCAGTCCCAGCGACGGTAGGCGCCCGGGACGCCGCGGGACAGGGGTTCGAGTACCTGATCGGTGAGCAACCGGGGGGCTTCGGCGAGCCCGTCCCAGCCCGGGATCAGGTACTCCACCTCGATCATCGGGCACCGGTAGGCCTCGACGATCACCCGGGCCAGGTCGGTCTTGCCCGATCCGCTGGGGCCGTCGATGGCGATCACCCGCACCGGTCCGCACCGACTCGGGGCGGTCTCGATCAGGGTGCGCAGTTCGGCGCCGAGGTTCACCCGCGCAGCCAGCCGCGATGCTGCTTGCTGTTGGCCACCGCCAAGGCCCGCGCCGACACGTCCAGGTCGTGTTCGGATTCGTTGATCTCCCAGCCGTAGAGCACGCCGTAACTGAACGTCGACTCCCCGTGCGAGCGGGCGATATCGGCCAGTTCGTGCAGGCGTTGCCGGGCCACCACACCGTCCTGCAAGCCACCGAAGGTTTCGGTGACGGCCTCCCAGGCCTTCGCGGCCGGGCCGGCGTCGGGGAAGGTGTCGGCCACCGCCTCGCAGGCGTACCGCATCGCCTTCGCCTTCTTGCGGGTTTCGTGCAGAGCCTCCCAATGCTCGTCCCCGGTGCGCTCGTGCGCGCGCCGATCCCAACGCAATACCGATTTGCGGGCCTTGTTGATCGGGCCGATCAGCACCTCACCGGCGGGTCGGTCGGCATCGGGCAGCAACGGCGGGTGGGTCAACAAGCGCACCAGGGCCTGGTGCAGCAGCACATAGCGTTGCGAGTCCATCGCCTCCAACAGAGCCGCGTGGGCACGCTCATGGGTGTCGTCCAGTTCGCTGGTGATCCGCTCGATCACCGGCCCGTCGATCGCATCGTGCGGCAGCCGGGCCAGGTCGGCCAGCAGCCGGGCCTTCAACACCTCGGCATCACGCGGCGCACCCAGTTCGCCGGCGAACCACTTCAACTCCGCCCGCAGCGGGTCGGTGATCGACCGGTCGAAGAGATCGCGGAAGGTGCGCAATGCACTGCGCAATCGCCGGGTGGCCACCCGGCTCTTGTGCACCGCACCGGGCGCATCCACCAACAGATCCGCCGCCCGACCCTGGATCACCCCGACCTGTTCGGCCAGATGATCCAACAACACCTGGCGCGCGGCGGAATCGGGGGAGTGCACCGTGAGCTCGGGCAACGGCCCCAGCGCGCGGGCCAGTTTCGAGGCATCCTGCGCCACCGAGAAACCGGACGCGCCGGCGATCAGGTCACCCACCGCACCGAACCACTCGGGGGTGCCGTCGGCCAACTCCACCTCGACCTCGCGCCACCGGTCGACCCGTTCGCCCCGGCCGTCGTGGTGCAGGGCCAGCACCGTGTCATCGCACAGCACGCCCAGCACGTCGCCACCACGGGAGGCGCACAGGTCACGCTCGACCCGGTGGGTGCGCAACTCGGCCACCGGCACCAGTGCGGCCAGGCCGAGCAGTTCGGCCAGTTCGGCTCGCAGGCTGTCGGGCACCAACACCGCGCAGCGGCCCGCGTCGACATCGGCGTGCAACTCCACGCGCTGCTCGGCCGACTTGGGCAACTTGGCGTGCCACCCCGCATCGGTTCCGCCGGTTCGGCGTCGCAGGGTCACCCCGGCGCGGGCCAGGGCGAAATCCGGCGTGTCGAAGTAGGTCGCCACCAGGTGGAACTCCCGGGTGGCGTCGACGACGGCCAGATCGGCGAAACCGGGCAACAGGGCGTCCGGCTCGGCGGCGAACTTGCGCTCAACCTCCACATGGGTCTGCACCGGAAGATCTCCTTGTCGTCAACTCTGCATTGACCAGCTTAGCCGTCCGTCGTCGAGGGCTGCGCCTCCGCCGGCAGGGGCCGGATCAGGAAGGCGCACACCATCGCCACCACCGCCACCGAACCACTCACCAGGAATGCCACCTGACTGCCGCGGATCTGGGCGGCCGCCGCCTCCAGGCCACCCCGGGCCGCGGCCGAGGTGGCCACCGACATGATTGCCACGATCAGCCCGGCACCGGCGGCACCGGCCAACTGCTGCAAGGTGTTCATGGTGGCCGCGCCGTGGCCGTACAACTCCTTGGGCAGGGCGCCGAGGGTGGCGGTCAGCATCGGGGTGAAGATCAGGCCCATCCCCAGCGACATCGCAATACTGATCCCCACCACCAGGGCGAGCGGCACCCCCGCACGCAGGGTGGTCATCGAGAAGACGGCCGCGGTGAGCAGAATCGTGCCCGGAATCACCAGGGGTCGCGGCCCGACCGCATCGGACAGCCGCCCGATCAACGGGGCGAGCAGACCCTGCAGTACCGGCCCGGGCAGCAGAGCCAGCCCGGTGACCAGGGCGGTGAACCCCAACCCCAACTGCAGGTGGA
>JAAYAO010000163.1 GCA_012719335.1 Propionibacterium sp.
AGGATGCCACCGATGTACCAGCGGGCCAGATCGGACAGTCCGGCGTAACCGGCCTCGTCGTAGAACAGCGGTGTGCCGTCGTTCCAGATCGAGGAGTGCACGTGCATACCCGAACCGTTGTCACCGAAGATCGGCTTGGGCATGAAGGTGGCGGTCTTGCCCGCCTCCCAGGCGGTGTTCTTCACCAGGTACTTGAACAACTGCACGTTGTCGGCCGACTGCAGCAGGGTGTCGAAACGGAAGTTGATCTCGGCCTGACCCGCGGTGCCGACCTCGTGGTGGGCACGTTCGACCTTCAGCCCGGCCGCCTCCATGTGCCGCACCATGTCGTCGCGCAGGTCGGAGAAGTGGTCGGTCGGCGGGACGGGGAAGTAGCCGCCCTTGTACCGCACCTTGTAACCGCGGTTGCCGCCGTCCTCCATCCGCCCGGTGTTCCAGGCGCCGGCCTCGGAATCGATCGCGTAGTAGCCGGTGTTCTGCTTGGTTTCGAAGCGGACGTCGTCGAAGACGTAGAACTCCGCCTCGGGGGCGAAGAAGGCGGTGTCGCCGATGCCGGTGGAGGCCAGGTAGGCCTCGGCCTTGCGCGCAATGTTGCGCGGGTCGCGGCTGTACGGCTCCTTGGTCAGCGGATCGTGCACGAAGAAGTTCAGGCACAGCGTCCGCGCCTTGCGGAACGGATCGAGGTAGGCGGTGGTCGGGTCCGGGAGCAGCGCCATGTCCGATTCGTGGATCTTCTGGAATCCACGCACCGAGGATCCGTCGAAAGCCAGTCCGTCCTCGAAGACGTTGGCCTCGGCGAACTCGCGAGCGGTCATGGTGAAGTGCTGCATGATGCCGGGCAGATCACAGAAGCGAATATCGACGACCTCGATATCCTCCTCGGTGAGGTAAGCCATCAGGTCATCTTGTCCCTGGAACATGGTGCCTCCGAGCGTGTTGAGTGAACGGCTCCAGCCTATGCAGACGTCGTTGCCGCGCAGTTGCGCCCCTGTTTCAGCCGTGTAACAGGCCGGCCCGCACCGGCTACCCTGGGGCGGTGGCGAGTAAGCAGACATCCCGGGTTCCCGGCCCCGGTGACCCCGATTATGTGGCCGGTTCCCGCCTGGGCCTGCCGGACAGCGGGCCCGGATCGTTGGCCGGTTGGTGGTCGCGGATCGCGGCCCTGGTCGTCGACTGGGCCTCCTCGATGGCGATCGCGGTACTGCTGTTCGGCGGTGAGGTGGTCACCGGCGGCGGCTGGCAGCGGTGGATGATCCTGACGGTGTTCTTCGTCCAAACCGTGCTGATGACCGGTCTGACCGGCTCCAGCATCGGCCACTGGCTGGCCCGGATCGGCGTGGCCCGACTGGACGGCAAACCCCTCGGCTTTCTGCGCGCCATCCCGCGCGCCTTTCTGATCTGCCTGGCGATTCCGCCCCTGGTGGTGGACGGCGACCGCCGCGGCCTGCACGACCTGCTGCTCGGCACGGTCGTGGTGTACCGCCGCTGAACCGGGCGACACCGCCCGGGTGAGGCTCAGGCGCGGTCGCCGTGCACGTACTTGACCAGGTGATCGCGCTCGTACTCCAGTTGGTCCAGCCGGGTCTTCACGATGTCGCCGATGCTGACGATGCCGACCATCTCGCCGTCCTCGATCACCGGGACGTGCCGCACCCGATGCTCGGTCATGTACCGGGCCAACTGCTCGACGTCGTCGCCCATCCCGCAGGTGTGCACCGCGTTCGACATGATGTCGCCGACCCGACGTTCGGCGGGGGACTGCGCCGACCAGGAACCGCGGGCGAGTTGACCCACCACGTCGCGTTCGCTGACCAGCCCGCTCACCTGTTTGCCGTCGTCGGAGACCACGACGCAGCCGATGGTGTGGGTGTCGAGCAACTCCAAGAGCTCAGCGACGGTGGCCGACGACCCAATCGTGACGACCTTGCCGACGCGCTGACCGATGACATCCGAGATCTTCATGCCCGTCAGTATGGCACGCCGACGTGATTCAGGTCACACATTGTTTCGGTGGGTGCGTGTCCCGCTTCAACCGTCCAACATCTCCGAGGCGGTCAACCACTCGTCCTCCAGGGCGGCGCGCTGGTCGGAGATCTCGGCCAGTTCGGCGTTCAACTCGGTCAGCCGGACGTGGTCGGTGGCCGCTTCGACCATCGCCTCGTGCAGGCCGGCCTCGCGCTGGTCGAGCTTGGCCAACTGACCCTCGATCCGGGCGACGTCCTTCTTGGCCTGCCGCAACTGCGCCGGGGTGGGGCCACCGGACACAGCCGCCGCCGGCTGCGCGGAGCGTGCGGCGGAGGCATCGGCGGCGGAGGCCATCGCGGAGCGGCGGTGTTCCAGGTACTGCTCCACACCGCGGGGCAGCAGCACGCACGTCCCGTCACCCATCAGTGCATAGGTGACATCACAGACCCGCTCCAGGAACCACCGGTCGTGCGACACCACGATCAGGGTGCCGGGCCAGCCGTCCAGATGATCCTCGACCACCTGCAGGGTGTCGATGTCCAGATCGTTGGTCGGTTCGTCGAGCAACAACACATTCGGCTCCGACACCAGCAGGTGCAACAGATGCAACCGGCGGCGTTCCCCGCCGGACAACTCACCGATCCGGGTGGTCAGCCGATCGCCACGGAACCCGAACTCCTCCAACAGGGCGGTGGCCGACACCTCCCGACCATTGGCCAGGGTCAAGGATCGACGTTGCCGGGTGACCGAATCCAGCACCCGGTCGGCGGCATCCAACTCGGCGACGTTCTGGGTCAGGTGGGCCAGGTTCAGGGTGCGGCCGTGTTTCACCGTGCCGCGGTCGGGGGCGATCTCGCCGGCCATCAACCGCAACAGACTCGACTTGCCGGCGCCGTTCACCCCGACCAGGCCGATTCGCATCCCCGGGCCGATCGACCAGGTCAGATCACGCAGCAGCACCTTCTCGCCGTAGCCGAGCCACACATTGTGCAGGTCGATCACGTCCTTGCCGAGGCGGGTGATCGCGAACCGTTGCAGGGCCATCGCATCGCGTGGGGGCGGCTCGTCGGCGATCAGGGCGTTGGCCGCCTCGATGCGGAACTTGGGTTTGGACGTGCGGGCCGGCGGCCCGCGACGCAACCAGGCGAGTTCCTTGCGCAGCAGGTTCCGGCGGCGCGCCTCGGAGGCCGCGGCCTGCCGCTGCCGTTCGGCCCGGGCCAGCACATAGGCGGCGTAACCACCGTCGTAGGCGTCGACGGTGCCGTCGTGCACCTCCCAGATGCGCGAACACACCTGATCGAGAAACCACCGGTCGTGGCTCACCACCAGCATCGCGGTGCCGCGACGTTGCAGCGCGTTGAGGTGATCGGCCAGCCAGGCGACGGCTTCGACATCGAGATGGTTGGTGGGCTCGTCCAGCACGATCAGGTCGTGTTCGCCCAGCATCAGGGCGACCAGGGCGACCCGGCGCCGCTCCCCACCGGACAAGGTGCCCAGCGCCGCGGCCAGATCGATGTCGGTCAACAGATTGTCGACGATCATCCGGCTCACCGGGTCGGCGGCCCAGGTGTGGTCCGGCCGGCCGTCCACGATCACTTCCCGGACGGTCAGGGTCGCGGCGAAGTCGTCCACCTGCTGCAGGTGCCCGATCGACACACCGGAGGTGCGGGTCACCCGGCCCTCGTCGGGGGCGATCGCACCGGTCAACAGCCGCAGCAGGGTCGACTTGCCGTCGCCATTGCGGCCCACCACGCCGATCGTTTCGCCCGGGGCGACCCCGACGCTCACATCGTGCAGCAGGGTGCGGGTGCCGTAGGTCTTGGAGATCAGTTCGGCATTGACCAGGTTGGCCACTCGTTGTCGTCCCTTCG
>JAAYAO010000164.1 GCA_012719335.1 Propionibacterium sp.
ATGGACTCCACCACGTCCACGGCGTTGGAGGAGGTACAGCAGATGTCGGTCTCGGCCTTCACCTCGGCGGTGGTGTTCACATAGGAGACCACCACCGCGCCGGGGTGTTCGGCCTTCCAGGCCCGCAACTGATCGGCGGTGATCGTGTCGGCCAGCGAACACCCGGCGTTCGCGTCCGGGATCAGCACCCGCTTGGTGGGGGAGAGGATCTTGGCGGTCTCGGCCATGAAGTGCACGCCGCAGAACACGATGGTGTCCTCCTCGGCGTTGGCCGCGGCCCGCGACAGGGCCAGCGAATCACCGACGTGGTCGGCGATGTCCTGGATCTGCGGGAGCTGGTAGTTGTGCGCCAGCAGCACGGCATTGCGGGCCCGGGCGAGCTCGCGCACCTCCTCGCGCCACCGGGTCCATTCGGTATCGGTCCAGGCCCGCCAATCGGTGGCAACTGCGGTGTTCGTCATGATTTCATCTCCGATCAGTTTTCGACTCTCAGGCGAAAACCTGTTTCAACAGTAACATCGACAACCGTGAGCGCACAAAATCGAGCCCCGCGCGCCCAACTGCGCGATGACAGCGGGGTGGCGAAGTACCGGCACGAGGCCCTGGCCG
Source organism: Propionibacterium sp. (assembly GCA_012719335.1). Taxonomy (GTDB): domain Bacteria; phylum Actinomycetota; class Actinomycetes; order Propionibacteriales; family Propionibacteriaceae; genus JAAYAO01. Next base: position 610 of record JAAYAO010000164.1, read on the forward strand.
TGGTGCTGCAGGTGCGCCCCGAAACCGACGGTTTCGTGCTGTCGGTGCTGCTGTGGCAGCGCGGCCGTGACCCCTACGCGGGTCGGTGGGCGCTGCCGTCCGGGCCGGTCGAGGTGGATGAGCGGATCGGCACCTCGGTGCGCCGGCATCTGGCCACCCGGGTGGAGCTGGCCGAGGTGGCGCACCTGGAGCAACTGATCACCGTCAGCACCCCGAACCGCGACCCCTTCGAACGCACCATCGGCACCGCCTATCTGGGGCTGGTGCCCTGGACCAGTGACCCCGACCTGCCGCCCGAGGCGGCCTGGTGGCCGGTGGCCGACCTGCCCGATCTGGCCTTCGACCACGACCGTCTGGTGCGCGACGGGGTGGCGCGGATGCAGGCCAAGCTGTCCTACACCAACATCGGCTTCGCGCTGGCGCCGGCCGAGTTCACCATGTCGCAACTGCGCGACGCCTACGAGGCGGCGCTGGGGCACGAGATCTCGGTGACCAACCTGCAGCGGATCCTCACCCGCCGCGACCAGTTGGCGCCCACCGGCGAGAGCACCCGCTCCGGATCCAGGGGTGGACGGCCCGCGAAGCTCTTCCGGTTCACCCGCCACGAGCTGGAGATCACCGACCCCTTCGCGGTGCTGCGACCCGACGCGGGGTGACTGCCGGTTGTGCGGAATCCCGGTTGTGGTCGGGTGGCCGGCCGCTCTCGGGGGTCGCGCCTCGGAGTGGGGATGGTTGTCCCGCTCAGGGCGGGACAACCATCCCCGGTATCGGGGTGAGGCCGGTGCAGCCGCCTCGAAGGGGCTTGGCGGGGTAGCCAGTTGAATTTTCAATCTCACATTCTGGGATTCGGGTTTCACCCCAGCCGGGGGTGTGACAACTTTCTCGCATGCATCAGTTCGCGACGCTTCGCCGCCACGTCGACTACGGTCGTTGTGCGCAGATGTGTTGTCGCCACTGACGGTGACGACCTGAGCTGATTTCAGCCTGCCGCGGGTTTCCCG
>JAAYAO010000165.1 GCA_012719335.1 Propionibacterium sp.
CATCCGGTCGTTGAAGGAGCGCACCCCTTCGTTGATCTCCAACACGTCGGCGTCCAGTCGTTGCAGGCCCAGTTCGTTGTCGGCGTACTTCACCGCGTCGCGCTGAATCTGAATCCAGGCCGGCAACAGCTCACCGCGCTCCTCCAGGCCGGCGTTGTCCAGGTAGTAGCCGTAGTAGGCGGTGCCCGCGTCGCGGTCGATGTCGAAGAAGGTGACCACCCCACCGGGCACGCCGCCGCGTTCGTAGATCAGCAGCAGCCGCCGCTCGTCCGCCATCAACCCCTGCCACCAGCGGGCATGGTCATCGGGCGAGATCACGTCCTGGTTCAGCGACACCCGCCGCACCTCCGGATGGTTCCGCCAGGCCAACACCCGGTCCCGGTCCTCGTCGGTCGCCACGCGCAACATCTCAGCCGTCCTCTCGCTTCGCCTGTGCCGACAATGCTAGGGGGCCGGTGGTTAGTGGCTAGACTGCGGCGCATGAGTCAACTCAGTCGCGATCAGGTCCGCCAACTGATGGGTGAGGTCCTGAGCAATCAGGGCAAGGAATTGCCCGCCGACGACAAGGCCGTGCTGACCGACATCGGTTTCCGCTCGCTCGACTTCTCCGAACTGGCCCTGCGGGTCGAGGACGAGTTGGGTACCGAGCTGAACTTCGACGCCCCCGGTCTGCGCCAGATCGAAACCGTGGGCGACGTGCTCGATTTCATCGAGGCACTGCAGTCGGCATGACCGAACTGCGAGGCGCGGGCAACCGGATCGTCGCCGGCGGTCGGGTCACCACTTGGGCCGAACTCGAACCGTTGCCGATGCCGCCGACCGCGGCGGTGTTCGGGCACGGGCACGCCGCCGCGGCCCGCGCCGCCTGGACCCACCTCGCCGGTGGTCACGAAACCCTGATCGCGGCCGACAGTCGCATCGACGAGGCCCTGACCGACGACCTGCTGGCCAACGGGTTCGCGGTACTCACCCCGGACGAGGCCGGTGGCCTGACCACCCGGGAGTCCGACACACCCGCTGAAGCCGAACCCGGACGGGTCTGGCTGCTGACCAGCGGATCCACCGGGCGTCCCAAGCGGGTCGCGCACACCCTGGACACCCTGACCACGGTCACCACCGACCAACCCGCCCGCACCTGGTTGTGCCCCTACACCCCCGGTGCCTACGCCTGGTGGCAGGTGGTCACCCTGTCGTTGACCCTGCCCGACCAGCATGTGGTGTTCGTCGAGCCGAGCGAACTGGCCACTTGGCCGGCCGCCGCGCTGGAACACGGGGTCACCGCCGCGTCCGGCACCCCCACGTTCTGGCGGCAGGCGCTGTTCAACAGCGGCGAAACCATGCAGCAGTTGCAGCTCGAACAGATCACCCTCGGCGGTGAGCCGGTCGACCAGGCGATTCTGGATCGGCTGCGCGAGCTGTACCCCGACGCCCGGGTGTCGTGGATCTACGCCTCCTCCGAAGCGGGTGCCGCGATCGCGGTGCACGACGGGTTGGCCGGCTTCCCCGAAGCCTGGTTGAACCGTGACGCCCCGGATCGTCCGCGCCTGTCGGTGGACGGC
>JAAYAO010000166.1 GCA_012719335.1 Propionibacterium sp.
CCGGCGAACCCGGCCAACGAATTCTATCTGAAGACCAAACGTGACCGGATGGGTCACACGATCATGCAGGAGCTGTGAGATGGCCGGACACGGTGCCCCCGAACTGACGCTGCGGGCCGAGGGCCTGCAAGTGGCGGTGATCGCCGCCCAATGGCACACCGAGGTGATGGACGGGCTGCTGGACGGCGCCCTGCGCGGGGTGGCCGAGGCCGGCGCCGACGCGACCGTGGTGCGGGTGCCGGGAGCCTTCGAGCTGCCGGTGGCCTGTGCCCGGCTGGCGGAGAAGTTCGATGTACTGGTGGCCCTCGGCGTGGTGATCCGCGGCGGCACCCCGCACTTCGACTACGTCTGCGCCGCCGCCACCGACGGCATCACCGAGGTGGCGGTGCGCACCGGCACCCCGATCGGTTTCGGCGTGCTGACCTGCGACACCGAACAACAAGCCCTCGACCGCGCCGGCCTCCCCGGCTCCGCCGAGGACAAAGGCCTGGAGGCCGTCCAGGCCGCGATCGCCACCCACCTGGCGCTCGAGAAGGTTGCGTCGGTTGAGCCCGTCGAAACCAGCAACACATGAGCACCGACTGATCAGCCGGCAGGATTCCCCTGTTTCGCCGGTCGAGCCCCGCGACCGTTCCGCGTCGCCCGTACTGAGCTGCGCCGACACCTCGAAGGATGCTGAGAATCAGTTATCACCCTGCCGGTGCTCGATGGCCTGTTCCGCACGTTCGGTGAAAGCATCGAAGTCGCTGACGAACTCGGCATCCTGCCGCACCCGGAAGGTCTGGTACTGCTCCACTGCGTACCGATCAGCAACGTCCTTGGCTATCGAGCCTGCGTTCTGCAACAACTCCCGACTGTCCAGAGTCAGCACCTGATCCAGGAACACCGTCCATTGCTCCATCGTGGTGGGAATCCTCCGTTCGGCCCGTGATTCGGCCAGGTTCAAGTAAGCCTCGACGAGCCGTCCCAGGTTCTGAAGCTCCTCCTTGGTGAGGTAGTTCTTTCCGACTGTGACGTCACCGCGCAACACTTTGCCGTCAGGCGCGTTCTTCCATGAGGTGAGACCCATATGAGGCTTGGTTGAGTCGGCACGGTCATGGATCAGTTCGGCGGCGGTACGGCCGTGAACAGCGAAGTGCATCTTGTTTTGCACCGTGGCGAAGAACCGTTGGGTGGCGGGGGCGTTCGGACTGTAGTCGACCGCGGTGGCGTAGATGTCGGTGACCTTCTGGTAGAAGCGCCGCTCCGACAGTCTGATCTCACGGATCTCTTGGAGCAGCCGTTCGAAGTGGTCCACGCCCAGGATCTCGCCGGCTTCCATCCGGTCGCGGTCAATGACATACCCACGCAGAGTGAAGTCACGCAGTACCTTCGTGGCCCATTGCCGAAACTGGGTGGCTCGGATGGAGTTGACTCGGTAGCCGACGGAAATGATCGCGTCGAGATTGTAGTGCCGCACCTGACGTTGCACCCGGCGGACACCCTCGGTGCGAACCAGTGAGAAATCCTCACTGGTTGCCGTTTCGTCCAACTCACCGCTGGCGTAAATCGTGGCCAAATGTTTTGTGATGTTCGTTCGGTCCACCCTGAACAGGTCCGACATCATCTGCTGGGTGAGCCAAATGGTGCCTCGGTCGAAGCGCACATCGATGGCCTCGGAGTCCTGAGCAATGAAGACCAAGAACTCCGTCGTGGAGTGCTTCATGAGCTTGTCGTCATCCATGGGCAACCTCGTCGTTGGCGGTTTCGTCCATGATCACCCCAGCCTCCGACACTTCGACCGGTTGCACACGTTGCATCCGATGCCACCACCGCTTCACGCGGTGAGCGTATCCGTTGGGTCCCTCGCCTATTCTGGCCGGGTGTTCAGTCGTCGGCAGTTCCTCGGGCTCACCGGGGTGGGTGCGCTGGCGTTGACCGGCTGTGTCGGGCCGAGCCCGATCGATCCGCCCAGCCGGCGTTCACGGCGTTGCGCGGGTCGCGACGAGATGACCGCGCACGAAACCGTCGGTGGGGTGCCCCTGGTGTACGAGGAGAACGGCCGGGCTCAGGCCTTCGCCTTCGAGGAGGGCTTCCACGGCCAACTCGATGCCTGGTTCGGCACCTGGCAGGCCCGCACCGGGCTGACCGCCGGCTCGATTCGCACCTACGGGGCCTGGATCGACGGCGGCGCCGACTGTGGCACGTCCTGGCATCACGCCGGCCGGGCCTTCGACATCGCGGGCATCAACAACGGTGACCAGGTGGTGGTGTCGTGTCGGGAGGACACCTGGCGGGAGTTCTCCGAAACCAACCGGGCCGAGCACCGACGCCGTTACTGGATGCTGGCGGCGAGTCTGCACCTGCATTTCGCCTATGTGCTGACCTACCTCTACGACGGTGCCCATGCCAATCACATCCACATCGACAACGGGGTGTCCGGGTCGGGCATGAGCAGTTTCCGCACCCGGTCGAGGGTGCAGAACCAGGCCGTCCAGGCGATCTGCCGTTACCTGTGGGGCGTGCCCTGCGAGATCACCGGCGATTGGGATCGGCAGACCCGCCGCGCCAGCGAGGCGGTGTTGGAGCAGCTCGGCGCCGGCGGCGCGCTGACCCGCGGGGAGAACTGGGCGGTATTCCTGGACGGGAGTATCGCGCGGTAGGGATGCGGCGTGCCCAACGCATCCGCAGGGTTCCTGGCCGGCTCGGATGTGAGTTCGCATCGCCTGGTTTCGACGGACGCCCGCTGCGCGAGCTGCTCAACCGACGCCATCCCCACACTCCTCGCGGCGGCCTGCTCACCCGGCGTCCGGGCGACCTTCGAGCAGCAGCACGTCGAGGGCTTCGTCGATGGTGTCGACCAGGTGGATGTGGTCTTCCATCGGGCGGCCTTGGGCGAGGGCGCGCAGCAGGGGCCAGGCGGGCAGGATCTCGGTCCATTGTTCGCGGCCGACCAGCACCAGGGGTGCGATCAGGGCGCTGTCGGCGGCGTAGTAGTTGCCGGTGACGGCCTGGAAGATCTCCTGGGTGGTGCCGGCGGCACCGGGCAGGTAGACGATGCCACCGCGGGCCCGGTACAGCAGGGTGTCCTCGCGGATCGCGTTGGCGAAGTACTTCGCGATGCCGGTGGGAAATACGTTCGGCGGTTCGTGGCCGTAGAACCAGGTCGGGATGCCGATGGTGGGCACCGGGTCGGTGACCCACTCCCGCACCCGCAACGCCACCGCCGCCCAGGCCCCGATGTCGGGACGGAAGGACGGCACGCTCGCCAACTCGGCCAGCGCGTCGTCGAGCAGTTCGGGGTGGTTGCCGAACCAGGCCCCCAGGTTGGCGGCCTCCATCGCCCCCGGTCCCCCGCCGGTGAGCACGGTCTTGCCGGCCGCGGCCAGGCCCACGCCCAACCGGGCCGCGTCGGCGTACTGCTCGGTGCCCCGCTGCAGGGCGTGGCCACCCATCACCCCGACCACCCGGCGGGATTCGAGTTCCCACCCCTCCAGGGCATCGGTGATCGCGTGGTCGTGCAGGGCCATCGCCAGGGTGTCGGCCACCCCGGCCGGATGGGTGTGCTCCCTCGTCCACGCGTAGATCTCGGCGTCGGTCGAGGTCGCGTAGTCCAGCCCGGTGCCGTCGGCGGAGCCGAACAGTTCGGCGGCGTCGTACAACCGGCTCCGGTAGGGGTCGAAGGGCAGCCCGTCCAGCCGTGGGAACAGCAGCGCTCCCCTGGCCCGCAACGAGGTCTCGGTGGCCTCGTCCATCGCACAGCCGAGAAACACCGCACCGGCGACCTGCACCTTGTCCAGGGCGGGTCGCCGGTCGGTCAGGTCAACCGATTGGATGAACCACCCGGCCAGCGAATCGGTGTGCACGATGTGTGCATCGAATTCCTCCAGCGACTCGATCTCGACCGTGCGCCGGTTGTGCCGGGTGAACGGCACGACTCAGATCACCCCGAGGGCGATCACCGCGTCGGCCACCTTGGTGAAGCCGGCGATGTTGGCACCCAGCACGTAGTTGCCGGGTTCGCCGTACTCGTCGGCGGTTTCCAGGCAGGTTTCGTGGATGCCCTCGATGATGTCCTGCAGCCGCTCCTCGGTGTACTCGAAGCTCCACGAGTCCCGCGAGGCGTTCTGCTGCATCTCCAGCGCCGAGGTGGCCACACCGCCGGCGTTGGCGGCCTTGCCCGGGCCGAACCCGATCCCGGCCTTGCTGAAGACCTCGATCGCGCCGGGGGTGGCGGGCATGTTCGCGCCCTCGACGACGAACTTCAGCCCGTTCTTGACCAGGTTCTCGGCATGCTGGGTGTCCAGCTCGTTCTGGGTGGCGCACGGCGCGGCCACCTGCACCGGAATGTCCCAGATCGAGGCACCCTCGTCCCCCATCCGGGCGTTCGGACGGCGGGCGGCGTACTCGGTGAGCCGGGCACGTTCGATCAGCTTGACCTGCTTGAGCAGGTCGACGTCGATGCCGTCCTCGTCGTGCACGAAGCCGGACGAGTCGGAGCAGGCCACCACCTTGGTGCCGTACTGGGCGAACTTCTCGATCGCGTGGATCGCCACATTGCCCGAGCCGGACACGCTCGCGGTCAGACCGTCCAGCGAGGTGCCGCGGGCCTTGGCCATTTCGGCGGCGAAGAACACCGCGCCGTAGCCGGTGGCCTCGGTGCGCACCAGCGAGCCACCCCAGGTGAGGCCCTTACCGGTGATCACACCCGACTCGTAGCGGTTGGTGAGCCGCTTGTACTGGCCGAAGAGGTAGCCGATCTCGCGGCCACCGACGCCGATGTCACCGGCCGGCACGTCGGTGTACTCGCCCAGGTGGCGGTACAGCTCGGTCATGAACGACTGGCAGAAGCGCATCACTTCGCCCTCGCTGCGGCCGCGCGGGTCGAAGTCGGCACCACCCTTGGCGCCACCGATCGGCAGGCCGGTCAGCGAGTTCTTGAAGATCTGCTCGAAGCCCAGGAACTTGACGATGCCCAGGTACACCGAGGGGTGGAACCGCACGCCGCCCTTGTAGGGGCCGAGCGCGGAGTTGTACTGCACCCGGAAGCCGCGGTTGATCTGCGGACGTCCGTCGTCGTCGACCCACGGCACCCGGAAGATGATCTGGCGCTCGGGTTCGCAGATGCGTTCCAGCACCGCACCCTCGGTGTAGTGCGGGTTGCGCAGCAGGACGGGCTCCAACGACTCGAACACCTCACGAACCGCCTGGTGGAACTCGGCCTCACCGGGATTGCGGCGCACTACGACGTCGTAGGTCCTCTCCAGCTGCTCATCCATGTGCGTCACCTTTCGTACTTTCGTCTCCCGTGGCCGCAAGTTGGCCACAGGCGCCGTCAATATCCCGCCCCCGAGTGTCGCGCACGGTGACGGGCACCCCGCGCGCTTCCAGTCGGCGGACGAACTCAGCTTCGTCCTCCCGACGTGATGCTGTCCACTTGGAACCGGGCGTGGGGTTGAGTGGGATCAAGTTCACATGAACCCAACCCCAGCCCCCGCCGCGTTTCAGCACCCGGGCGAGCAGGTCGGCCCGGTGGGCCTGGTCGTTGATGTCCCGAATCAGCGCATATTCGATGCTGACCCGCCGTTTGGTGGCCCGGAAGTACTCCCAGGCCGCGTCGACGGCTTCGGCGACCTTCCAGCGGGTGTTGATCGGGACGATCTCGTCACGCAACTCGTCATCGGGTGCGTGCAGGCTCACCGCCAGGGTGACGGGCAGCCCTTCGGCGGCGAGCTTAGCGATAGCGGGCACCAAACCCACAGTCGACACGGTGATGCCACGGGCGCCGATGCCCAACCCGTCGGGGTGCGGGGTGGTCATCGTGCGCACCGCGTCGCGGATCGCCCGGAAGTTCGCCAGCGGCTCCCCCATCCCCATGAAGACGATGTTCGACACCCGGCCGGGGCCCCCGGGAATCTCCCCCGAACCGACCCGCCGGGCACCGTCGACGACCTGGCTGAGGATCTCGGCGGTGGACAGGTTGCGGGTCAACCCGCCCTGCCCGGTGGCGCAGAAGGGGCAGGCCATCCCGCAGCCGGCCTGTGACGAAATACACAAGGTGGTGCGCTCGGCGGAGTTCTTCGTCCGCGGGTACCGCATCAGCACCGATTCGACCAGGGCGCCGTCGTGCAGCCGCCACAAGGTCTTGGCGGTGGTGCCGCCGTCGGCGGTCTGGGTGCGCACCTCGGTCAGCAACGGTGGGAAGAACCGTTCGGCGACCTGCTCGCGCAACGCCACCGGCAGGTCGGTCCACTGCTGCGGGTCGGTGGAATGGTGCTCGAAGAAATGCCGGGACAGTTGCTGGGCCCGGAACGCCGGCAGCCCGGCCTCGACCACCGCCGCGCGACGTTCCTCGGGGTTCAGGTCGGCCCAGTGCTGGGGTGGTTTGCCGCGCCGGGGGGCTTGCAGCACCAGCGGCAGGGAAGTCATCAGCCGGCTCCCGGCAGCAGCAGGTACATCAGCAGCCAGGCCGCGGGAGCGGTCAGCAGCAGCGAGTCGAGCCGGTCCATGATGCCGCCGTGGCCGGGCAGGATCGAGCTCATGTCCTTGATCCCGACGTCGCGTTTGATCAGCGACTCGACCAGATCACCGAACACCCCGGTGGTGACCAGCACCACGCCGAGCACCACGCCGATCCACCAGGCGCCGTCCAGCAGCCAGATCGTGCAGGCGACCCCCACCCCGATGCCCAACAGGAAGGAGCCGGCCAGCCCCTCCCAGGACTTCTTCGGCGAGATTCTGGGCGCCATCGGGTGTTTGCCGAACAGCACCCCGAGGATGTAGCCACCGGTGTCGCCGGCGACCACCACCGCGACGTAGGTGGCGATCCGCATCACCCCGTTGTCGTCGGCCAGCATCAGCGGCACGAAGGCCCCCATCAGCGGCAGGTAGCCGATCAGGAAGAGGCTGGCGGCGGTGTCGCGGACGTAGGCGTCGGCCCCGGCGAACATCCGCCAAACCATCGCCGCCACCACGGTGACCGCCAGGGACGACAACAGAAAGGTGCCGGCCGGCAGGATGCCGTAGGAGTAGGTGGCCGCCAGGTACGGCCCGACGCCGATCACCACCGTCCCGATCAGCACCGGCGCGAGCGCCGCATTCAGACCGAGCCGGCGCAACGCCGAGTTGACTTCGATCACCGCCAGGATCAGCAGGGCGGTCATGAAGATGGTGAAGCCGAGATGCCAGAACCACAGGGTGGCCACGGCGGTACCGATCAGCAACACCCCGACGGTGATCGCCGCCGGGAGGTTGCGGCCGGCTCGCCCGTGATCGGCTTGGGCGATCAGCTCACCGGAATAGGGTTCAGTCATCAGACCTCGAGGAGTTCTTCTTCCTTGCCCTTGAGCAGATCGTCGATCTGCTCGGTGTACTTCTTGGTGGTCTCCTCCAGGCCCTTCTCGGCCCGGGTCACCTCGTCCTCACCGACCTCCTTGTCCTTGACCATCTTGTC